>NZ_BAAAUG010000022.1:292994-451694 GCF_039533825.1 Streptomyces rectiviolaceus | reverse complement strand
CACATGGCCTTCCACTTCCCCGTCATGCCCCGCATCTTCATGGCCGTACGCCGCGAATCGCACCTCCCCGTCTCCGAGATCCTCGCGAAGACCCCCGCCATCCCCTCCGGCTGCCAATGGGGCATCTTCCTGCGCAACCACGACGAGCTCACCCTCGAAATGGTCACCGACGAAGAACGCGACTACATGTACGCGGAATACGCCAAAGATCCGCGCATGCGCGCCAACATCGGCATCCGACGGCGCCTTGCCACCCTCCTGGACAACGACCGCAACCAGATCGAACTCTTCACCGCCCTGCTCCTCTCGCTGCCCGGATCCCCGATCCTCTACTACGGCGACGAGATCGGCATGGGCGACAACATCTGGCTCGGCGACCGCGACGCGGTGCGCACCCCCATGCAGTGGACACCCGACCGCAACGCCGGCTTCTCCTCCTGCGACCCAGGACGCCTCTACCTCCCCACGATCATGGACCCCGTCTACGGCTACCAGGTCACCAACGTCGAAGCCTCCATGTCATCCCCCTCCTCCCTGCTCCACTGGACCCGCCGGATGATCGAGATCCGCAAACAGAACCCAGCCTTCGGACTCGGCTCATACATCGAGCTCGTCTCCTCCAACTCCGCCGTCCTCGCCTTCTTGCGCGAGTACAAGGACGACCTGGTCCTGTGCGTGCACAACTTCTCCCGCTTCGCACAGCCCACCGAGCTCGACCTCCGGGCCTACAACGGCCGCAACCCCGTCGAACTCATCGGCGGGGTCCGCTTCCCCGCCATCGGCGAACTTCCCTACCTCCTCACCCTCGCCGGACACGGCTCCTACTGGTTCCGACTCTGCGAAAGAGCGCCTCGGACCGTGCGTCTTACAAAGTGATCGGACGTGACGTCATGTCTTCGCCCCTGCTGCTGTCGTACGACACCGAACCTCATCCCATCGCCAGCCCGACGCTGGCGGCCCTGTTGAGCCGCTGGCTGCCACGGCAACGATGGTTCGCTCACCGGGAGCGTGCTGTCACCGGCGTCTCCGTGACGGCCGCGACGGAGCTGGCCCCCGACGTCTTTCACCTGCTGGTGCGGGTCGAACAGACCGGCCTCCCCCAGGACTCCGCCTGTTACCAACTGCTGCTCGGCGCCGTCACCGACCTGCCGCCCCGCCTGCAGGGCTGTCTCCTGGGCCGGATGGAGGGCTCCCACGGACAGGACCTCCTGGTCTACGACGCGCTGTACGACCCTCGGGCCACGATCCTGCTCCTCGACCGGATAAGGCGCGGCGGCGTCATGGGGGCGCTCCGCTTCGAGTCGTTCCCCCGCTCCGCGGTTCCCGCCGGTCTCATGCCGCGCGTCCTGGACGCCGAGCAGTCCAACACGTCCATCGTGTACGGCGATGAGGTCATCCTGAAGCTGTTCCGCCGGGTCCAGCCAGGCATCAACCCCGACCTGGAGATCCCAGGGGTGCTGGCCCGGCACGGATACACCCGTGTGCCTCCGCCCGTCGCCTGGTTCCACACCTCCCAGCCGTTCTGGGGCACGTTGGGCGTCGTGCAGCCCTTCCTCCGCGGAGCGACGGACGGCTGGACCCTGGCCCTGCAATCGGCGCTCGCCCAAGGCGACTTCTCCGGCCACGCCCGTGAACTTGGCCGGGCGACGGGCGAGTTGCACGTGGCGCTCGCCGAATCGTTCCCCGTACGGGAGCCCGCAGCGGAGCATCACACACGCCTGGCCGACCAGATGACACACCGGCTGCTGCACGCGGCGGCCACCGTACCGGCCCTGCGCTCGCACGTGCCTGGCCTGCGGGAAGTGTTCATCAAGCTCGCCACGGCCGACGGCGGTCTGCACCTGCAGCGCATCCACGGCGATCTCCATCTGGGTCAGGTGCTGCGAGCCGACGACCAGTGGCATGTCGTCGACTTCGAGGGAGAGCCCGCCAAGCCCCTGGCGGAACGGCGTGCCGACCGCTCTCCGATCCATGACATCGCCGGCATGTTGCGCTCCTTCGACTACGCCGCCCACATCGAGAAGGCGGCGCGACCGGAGTGGGCCACGCGCTGCCGTAGGGCCTTCTGCGACGGATACGGCGCGACGGGCCTCTTCGATCCGCAGGACATCCCGGTGCTGCTGCACGCACACGAGGCAGACCGGGCCGTCTACGAGGTCCTCTACGAGGCGACGCACCGCCCTGACTGGATCACCGTCCCGCTGCGGGCCGTCGCACGTCTTGCCCGCCACCACTGACCGTCCACCCGGTTCGAGGAGCAGCACACATGGCCGTCATCGACGAATCCCCGCCCGCCACAGCCGTCCGCGGCGCCTGCGCGGTGCCCCCACTGGACGCCACCGACCGGGACCGGCTGTTGCGCGGCGCGCATCACGACCCGCACGCCGTCCTCGGCGCGCATCCCGTGCCCCACGGCGTACGCCTGTGGTGCCTGCGTCCCGGCGCGACGGCGGTGTCCGTCGTGCTGGACGGCCTCGTGTGGGAGTTGCACGACGAAGGAGACGGCCTGTTCTCGGGCGGCATCCCGGTGCGGGGGCCCAAGCCCTACAGGCTGCGGGTGCACTACCCCGAGGCCGTCGTGGAGGTGGACGACCCCTACCGGTTCCTGCCCACCCTGGGCGAGCTGGATCTGCATCTCATCTCCGAAGGCCGCCACGAGGAACTCTGGACGGCGCTCGGCGCGCACGTAGGAGAGCACGAAGGAGTCCAGGGCACACGGTTCACTGTCTGGGCCCCCAACGCGGTAGGCGTGCGGCTCTGCGGCGACTTCTGTCACTGGGACGGAACCGCGTTTCCCATGCGGTCCCTCGGGTCATCGGGCGTGTGGGAGCTCTTCGTGCCCGGCCTGGGCGAAGGGGCGATGTACAAGTTCGAAATCACCCGAGGCGACGGCTCCCGCACCCAGCGCGCGGACCCGATGGCGCGCCGCACGCAGACCCCTCCGGCCACGGCCTCCGTCGTGACGTGCGGCCACCACGACTGGGGCGATGCCCGATGGATGGAGCACCGGGCCGACCGCCCGGCCCACGCGGCTCCCATGTCCGTCTACGAAGTCCACATCGGCTCGTGGAGGCCAGGATCCACCTACCGCGATCTGGCGAAAGAACTGACCGATTACGTAAGTGAGTTGGGGTTCACCCACGTCGAACTGATGCCCGTCGCCGAGCACCCCTTCGGCGGCTCCTGGGGATATCAGGTCACCGGCTTCTACGCGCCCACGGCGCGCTTCGGATCTCCCGACGACTTCAAGTACCTGATCGACACGCTGCACCAGGCCGGAATCGGAGTCCTCCTGGACTGGGTCCCCGGCCATTTCCCCCGCGACGACTGGGCGCTGGCCGCGTTCGACGGCCGACCCCTGTACGAACCGCAGGATCCGCGGCGAGCGGAGCACCCCGACTGGGGCACCCTCGTCTTCGACTACGGCCGCAAGGAAGTCCGCAACTTCCTTGTCGCCAACGCCACTTACTGGTGCGAGGAGTTCCACATCGACGGCCTGCGCGTCGACGCCGTCGCCTCGATGCTCTACCTCGACTACTCCCGTCAGGAGGGAGAGTGGTCTCCCAACGCCGACGGCGGGCGGGAGAACCTGGACGCGGTGGCCTTCCTGCAGGAGATGAACGCCACGGTCTATCGGCGCTGTCCGGGTGTCATCACCATCGCGGAGGAGTCCACCGCGTGGGACGGGGTCACCCGGCCCACGGACAGCCCATCGGCGGCGGGACTCGGCGGCCTCGGGTTCGGGTTCAAGTGGAACATGGGCTGGTCCCACGATTCTTTGGCCTACATCTCCCACGAGCCCGTGCACCGCAAGTACCACCACGACGAGATGACGTTCTCGATGGTGTACGCCTACAGCGAGAACTACATCCTGCCCCTCTCCCACGACGAAGTCGTGCACGGGAAGCGGGCGTTGGTCGACAAGATGCCGGGCGACTGGTGGCAGCAGCGGGCCGACCACCGCGCGTATCTGGCCTACATGTGGGCACACCCGGGCAAGCAACTCCTCTTCATGGGGCAGGAGTTCGCCCAGGGCGCCGAGTGGTCGGAGCTCGAAGGGCCTCAGTGGTGGGTGCTCGAAGAGGAACACCCGGCCCACCTGGAACACCGGGCGATCCGGCATCTCGTGGCGGATCTGAACCACCACTACGTCGCGACGCCGGCTCTGTGGGAGCAGGACACCTCTCCGTCCGGCTTCACCTGGATCACCGCGGACGCCGCCGACGACAATGTCTTCGCCTTCCTCCGCCACGACTCCGACAGCGGTCCTCTGCTGGCCGTCTTCAACTTCTCGCCCGTGGTCCGCCACGGCTACCGGCTCGGCGTGCCGCCTGAGGCCGGCGAAGCCTGGGAAGAGATCCTCAACACCGATGCGGCGCGCTACGGCGGCAGCGGAGTCGGAAACGACGGCCCCCGCCCGCGGGACCCCCAAGCCGGCCACGGCTTCGCCACATCCGTCACCTTGAGCCTTCCGCCCCTGGCGGCTCTCTGGCTGAAGCCGCTGGGGTCCGCGTGACGCGGCTGGATGCGCGGGGTGACTGAGCCCTCAGGTCAGCCCTGCCCCTGCGCCTCCGGATCCTCGCTCAGGAACTCCGTGACCAGCTCGGGAGGGTTGGCGGCTCGGGTCATCGCGAACATTTTGTCGGGGTCGAACATGTTGTAGAGGATCACCGGCACGGGCCGTCCGAGGGTGCCGGAGAGCCCGCCGTCCGCGTGGAGTTGGCGGGCCACGTCGACACAGAGCTCGTCGAACTGATCGGCGAGTTGCTCGTCGCGCTCGTCCTGCTCCTGCTCGGAGAGGCCGTCCTCGTCCTCGTACCAAAGGCCTTGGGCCACCGCTTCCCGCCGGTGCAGATCGGAGCCGACCGGATCGTGTTCGGGAGCGTGGCCGACGATGCGGATGCCTTCCAGCCCGGACGACGGGAAGTAGGCGTAGTTCCAGCGGGCGTTCCACGGCTCCGACGCACACTCCTCCTCAAGCAGCCGGGCCACCTCGGACTCGGTGTTGTAGCCGATCGCCACGTACGGGAACCTGCCGTCCTGGTCGACGCTGTCGACATGGAACGTGACCGCGTAGATCTCGGAGGTCAGTTCTTCAGGAAACTCGGCCAGGGTACGCAGCGCCATCTGCCCCAGGTGGAGTCGGAATGTCATCAACAGCTCTCTTCTCCGGCCGTGTCACGGCGACCGGCCTCGGCGGATGCAACGGCCTCGGTCAAGAGTCTGCCAGGCGCGGGGCGGCCCTTGCCGACGTGTGCCGCATCCGAAGAAGCACCTGCTCAGTCGATGACCGCCGTGGCTTCGACCTCCACCAGATGCTCGGGCACGTCCAGCGCCGCGACTCCCACCAGCGTGCCCGGCGGTACCGGAGTGACCCCCAGCTTCGCGGCCGCACGGGCGACTCCCTCGCCGAAGAGAGCCATCTTGTCCGGGGTCCAGTCGACGACGTACACCGTCAGCTTCGCCACGTCGTCGAAGGAACCCTTGGCCCCTGCCAGGGCGGTGGCGACGTTGAGGTAACACTGCTCGACCTGAGCGGCGAGGTCGCCATCGCCGACCGTGACCCCGTCGGCATCCCAGGCGACCTGCCCGGCGATGAACACCAGCTTCGAGCCGGTCGCGACGGACACCTGCCGGTAAGCGTCGATCTTCGGCAACCCGTCGGGATTCACCAGGGTGATGGCCATGCTGTCCGTCTCCTCGTCCTGAGAGCCCGGGGCTCGCTTCCACCGATCCAAGACACTCGTGGTCTCTGGTGGTTACTCAGGAACCCTAGGAGAGCGGCTGTTGACGTGGAAGAACGCACTTTTCGGTGCCTTGGGAACCATACGGTGACCAAGGAGTTCAGGGCTGTCCTGGCCCTGGCTGGAATCTCGTCCTGGCTGTCACACCCCGGAGATCCGCACGCGGTGGCTGTCGTCGTCGGAGAGGAACCCCGCCAGCGCCCGCCCCTCCTCGGCGACCGCGGTGCGGTCGGCGCGGGACAGGCGGTACAGCGGGGTGACCGTCACGGTGCCTGACTCCTCGGTCCACGTGGCGGCGACCCGGCCGTCGACCAGGACGATGCGGGCGCCCGCGACCGACAGGCCGCGGTGGGCGTCGTCGATGATCCGGGTGCGGTCCTGGAAGCCGAGGATCGCGTTGTCGAACGCGGGCAGGAACCGCACCGGGGCGGGGGTGTCGGGGTCCGGGCGCGGTGCGTCGGGGAGGTCAAGCAGCTCCCGGCCCCGCTCGTCCCGGAACGTGACCAGCTCATCGCGTAGCGCCGCGACGGCGGCCGGCAGTCCGGCAAGTCCGCACCAGGCGCGCAGGTCGGCCGAGGCGGCGGGTCCGTACGCGGTCAGATAGCGCCGCACCAGCGCCTGTCCCACGGGATCGGTGCCGTCCAGGGACAGCGGGGCCATCTCGCGCCCCAGCCAGGACGCGAGCGACGCGTTGCGCACGCCCGCCTTCGTCCGCCAGAGCCCGCGCGGCGGCAACTGCACCATCGGGAGGAGGGCCATCAGCATCTCCCCCAGCGCCCGCGGCCCCGGCGCCGGCCAGCGGTCGGCGACCTCCCGCGCGAGTTCGGTCATCGAGCGCGGCCGGCCGTCGGCCATGACCGCCCGGCCCGCCGCCGCCAGCTCGTCGAGGTCCGTCCCTTCGAGCTCGCCGCGGTAGACCCCGAGTACCCGTTGGCGCAGCATGGCGTCGTGCCGGGCGCGCCAGGCCAGGGCGTCGTCGGCGGTGACGAGGTGGACGGTGCGGCGCATGAGGTGGGTCCGCACCACGCGCCGCTGGGCGAGGTGGTCCGAGAGCTCCGTCGGGTCGAAGCCGCGCAGCCGCGTCCAGAGGCCGACGAACGGCTCCTGCGGTTCCTGCGCCTGCAGACCGCCGAGGTGCGCGACGGCATCGAGGACCGGTACGTCGGCACGATCGAGCAGCAGTTGCCGGGCGAGCGTCGCGCGGTTGAGCGCCCGGCCGTCGAGAACGGTCATCGGGGCCCTCCTGCCTGTCCGAACATCATGGTGACGCCGTTCCCTTCGGTTCTGTGCCGACCCGAGTGGGTCGTGAATCTCGGATCGGGTGTATCTCAGGTGGACTTCTGCCGTCTCAGGTGGACTTCGGCCATCTCACGTGGACTTCTGCCCGTCGAGCGTCTCGCGCAGGATGTCCGCGTGGCCGGCGTGCTGTGCCGTCTCGGCGATCACGTGCATCAGCACCCCGCGCACGCTGCGTACTGCTCCCGGCTCGTGCCAGGGCGCCTCGGGCAGCGGGTGTGTCGCCGAAAGGTCGGGTACGGAGTCGATGATCTGCCGGCTGCGGGCGGCGACCTCCTCGTAGCGCGCGACGATCCCGGCGAGCGTCTCGCCGGGCAGCATCCGGAAGTCGTTCTGGTGGTCGATCGCCCACTGCGGGAACTCGCGGGCGGTACCGGCCGCGAGGTCCTCCCAGGTGACGCCGTCGGGCAGGTCGTAGCGCAGCGCCGACGGGCCGTCGACGACGAAGCGCAGCCATCCTTCCTCGATGGACGCGACATGCTTGATCAACCCGCCCAGGCACAGCGCGCTGACGGTCGGCTGCCGGCCGGCCTGCTCGTCGCTGAGCCCACGCACCGTGTTGGTCAGGGCCGATCGCGCGGTCGCGAGCCCGGCGAGGAGGTCGGCGCGCTCGGCGTCGAACGTCGAGGGGTGCGCGGTCGTGGTGGTCACAGTGATCGGGCCTTCCGGTCGTTCTCTCGTTGTATGGCATGAACGACCCTCGCAGGAGAAGAGGTCAGGTTGTGGCCGCTTCTCGGGGCACCATGGAGTCATGCCGAAGACCTCCGGGCGACTGCTCTCGCTGCTCTCGCTGCTCCAGGCGCGCCGGGACTGGCCGGGGGCCCTGCTGGCCGAGCGGCTGGGCGTCAGCCCGCGCACCGTGCGCCGTGACGTCGATCGGCTGCGCGAACTCGGCTATCCCGTCGTGGCCGTCAAGGGGCCCGACGGGGGCTACCGCCTCGACGCGGGCTCGGAGCTGCCCCCGTTGCTGTTCGACGACGAGCAGGCCATCGCCCTCGCCGTCGCTCTCCAGATCGCCACCACCACCGGCGCCGGCATCGAGGAAGCCGCGGCGCGTGCGCTGACCACCGTCCGGCAGGTCATGCCCGCCCGGCTGCGCCGCCGCATCGACACCCTCCAGGTCACCGCCGTCGAGCGGCCATCCGCACGGCCCAACCCGCAGGTCGACAGCCAGGTGCTCCTGGCGCTCAGCGCCGCCGTGCACGCCCGCGAAGTGCTGCGCTTCGACTACGCTCCCGTGTCCCCGCCAGAGGCCGCCGACAGCTTCATCGCCGATCCCCCGCCGCGCCGGGTGCAGCCCCACCACCTCGTCACCTGGGGCGGACGCTGGTATCTCGTGGCCTGGGACCTCGACCGCGAGGACTGGCGCACCTTCCGCGCGGACCGGATCACCCCGCGCACCCCCACGGGGCCGCGCTTCACCCCGCGCGAGGTGCCCGGAGGCGACGTGGCCGCCTTCGTCGCCGGCAGGTTCCGGGGCTCCGACGGCTCGGGCGACTGGCCCTGCCGCGGCGAGGTGATCCTCGACCTGCCCGCGGCCGACGTGTCCCGCTACACCCGCGAGGGGATCGTCGAGGAACTCGGCCCGAACCGCTGCCGGATCATCATGGGCTCGTGGTCATGGCCCGGTCTGGCCGCCGGCATCGGCATGTTCGACGCCGACATCGAGGTCATCGGCCCGGCCGAACTCAAGGACGCCTTCGCACACTTGGCCCGCCGCTACGCCAACGCCGCGGCCGACGCACCTGCACCGCCGGGCGGCGCAGAACGGCACACTCTCCGTCATGCGCGGAACCTCAGCGCGCCCCCGCCAGGCGGTCCGGAAGCGGGATCCGGGTGATCGCGGCGGCCGCCGCGAGCCCCAGCGTGACNNNGCGGCGCCCGCCGCGAGCCCCAGCGTGACGCCGACAGCGGCGGCAGCGGTCTGCGCCCACGCCGCGTCGAGGGAGCCGGGCAGGACGGCGCCGGTGAGCCGGCTCGCGACCGGCAGGACGACCACCGCGGCCAGCGCGGCCGGCCAGCGATGCCGTACTCCTCCGATGATGTCGTCGACGGCATTCAGGACGAGCATCACCGCCATGAGGTAGGAGCCGCCGAATTCAGCGTCCCAACCGGTCGCGGTGAACCCGGCCCCGATGGCAAGCACCGACAGCCAGATCCCCACCAGCCGCCAGCAGGGCGTGGGTTGCTTCCTTCGGGCGTCACGCGGAAGCCAGAAGAACCGCGCGACGCGCTGGTTGACCGTGTACTTCCCCATGGGCCGCGCCCCGTTCCCCCGTGGCCGGCCCCTGCCGGCGCTCAACAACAAGACGCGCGAGAGCGCGCCGCGGTTGTGGGGACCGGATTCCGGAGCGCTACTTGTTCGGGTCCCGGAAGCGGCCGAACGCCTTTGTGAGGGCGCTCAGCGGCGAGCCGTCCGCCTTGACGTGCCCCGGCGCCGACATCCGGGGCACACCGTCGCCGCCGGTCACATCGGCCAGCGCGGCCTGCGCCGCCTCGGCCGCCTGTTGGTACAGGTCGCGGGAGTTCGTCATGGCCTCGAGCGCCTCGGCGTACTTGGTGACCATGCCCTGGGCGTGGACCAGTTCCTCGTCCGGGGTGAGCAGGTGCCATCCCTGGCGCAGCTGTGTCAGGGCCCGCTCGGCCTCGGCCGGCAGCGGTCGTGGCAGCGCGTCGAACTCCTTGATCCTGTCGAGGAGTTCGGTCGGCTCCGAGCCGTCCAGGAAGACACTGCGCACGGTGTAGCGCTCCGCGTCGTAACCCGGGCTCTGGGGCGCCGTGGGCAGGACGACGGCGCCGCCGCGCGGCATCCGCACGCTCAGCTCCCGCTTCATCGCGAAGTCGGCGATCTGTGCCTGCTCCGGCGTGCCCCGGTGCTCGACCACGCGGTGCCGCAGACTCGGCGGCAAAAACACCGAGACCGGCTGCTGCCCCACCGCGTCCGGCGTCATCGCCTCGTGCACCACGACGTGGATGAACCAGCTCTGCCGGGTACAGTCCCGCAGCCGGTGGCGCAGCTCGTCGTCGTCCTTGGGCAGGTGGTTCGCCGTCCGCAGGCGCACGTCCGCCGCCGTGTCGTGGTCCCAGGGCACCCGGTCGCTGTCGGGCCAGAACATGAGGGCCGGCGAGGGCCAGCGCGCGTCCCACGCCCGCTCCGCCTCGGCGGCGAGCACCCAGGTGACGCCCTCGGCTTCCTTGCGGCGGGCCTCGGGGGCGTACAGGGTCAGCTGTGCGCGCACCGTGACGTCGTCGGCCACCCGCCAGCGGGCCTCGAAGAGGCGGCGGGCCGACGGGCCGGGGTCGGCTGACTCGTCCCGCGGGTGCAGGACGGTGGAGCGGGCCGCCTCGACGGGGTCGAGGTCCAGGAAGTCGTCGAGCACCCCGGCCGCCTTCAAGGCGATCAGGTTGCGCCGGACGTCCTGCTCGGGCTCGGGCCCGAGGTGGCGCCCGCGCCCCAGCCACGCGGTGTCGGGGACGGTGGTCGAGGAGGTGCTCTTTTTGGCCATGGAGTCGTTCTGTGAGTGATCGGGACCTGATCAGTATGGACTGTGGAGCCGACAAGGGAAGCGGTACCCCGCCCACGACTTCACCACGCCGGACGGACGGTACGTAGAGGCACCAAGCGCTCCGATCCAGCCATCGCAGGTCAAAGGGGTGCGATCATGCGGTCTCGCTCGGAGGCGAGGAATACGGATCCGGCAGCTCGCGACCGATGAGTCTTCCTGCTGCACCATGTCTGAAGAGGGGGAGGGACGAACACACGTCCCCTGGCCAGGAGAGTGGTGCGCGATGAAGCTGGTACTGCAGGAGTTCCTGTCGCTTGACGGCGTCTACCAAGGCCCTGGGTCACCGGACGAGGACACCAGTGGCGGGTTCACCCGGGGCGGCTGGTTCGTGCCGCACTTGGACGAAAAGTTCGAACAGGTGGCAGGCGCCTGGCTCGGTCAGGCGGACGCGTTCCTGTTCGGCCGGCGTACGTACCTGAACTTCGCGCGGGACTGGCCCAAGATGACCGAGCACCCGTTCGCCGCCATCCTGAACGGCCTGCCGAAGTACGTTGCCTCGCACAGCCTGACCACGGCCGAGTGGGACCCGACCACGATCCTGTCCGGCGACATCCCCGCCCAGGTCGCCGAGCTGAAACGGCGACCCGGCCGCGAGCTGCAGATCCACGGCAGCGGTCGGCTCGGCCAGTCCCTGCTGGCCGCCGGCCTGATCGACGAACTGCGTCTCGCCATCGCCCCCGTGATCGTGGGCGGGGGCCGGCGCCTGCTCCCGGACGGCGGTGCGCCCGCAGGACTGCGGCTCCTGAGCAACGAGACGACACCGGGCGGACTGGCGATTCACGTCTACGAATCGACGGGACTTCCGGAGTACGGCACGTACGGAGCCGGCGCCTAGCAGAGGCCGAGGGTCAGCCGCCGCGCTTCAGGCGTACGACGACGGGGGCACGGAAGGGGTCGCCGGACTGGTTGACCTGGACGAGTCCGGCGCCCACCCACTCGTCGGTGCCGGGCACCCGGTGGATCTCCCTCAGCCACAGCGACTGGTTGGAACCCTTGCGGGCACCGGTCGACAGGGGCAGCCGGTGGCGCTTGATCTTCACGCACCGGCCGTCGTCGGTCACATACCAGTTCCCGTCGAGGAACAGGCCCTTGTCCTCCTGCCCCACCGGGGTCCGCAGGGCGCATCCGCCGGGAGCGTCCTCCTGCTCGGCCCACTTCGAGCCGTTCCAGCGCAGCCGGATGTACTCGTCCGCGGGTTCGTTCTCGACCTCGCCGTGGTTGAAGGAGTTGGTGCCGTACGCGCGCACCTCGCCGCTGTCGAGCGCGAAGACCTGGGCGAGGCCGGCGCTCGGCTCCGGCGGGAGCGGCTCCTCGAAGCGTGCCTGCGGCGTCTCCACCGCCTTCCAGGAGGTGCCGTCCCAGTGCATCGAGGCCGGCTGGCTGTACCCCTCGCTGTAGCCCTCCAGTTCGGTGCCAGGCCCGGTCGAGCGCCTGCCGACCGCCCAGACGTCGTCCGGTCCCACCACGGCGAGGTCGGAGGCGCCGTACGGCAGCTGGGTCGTGGTCCAACGGGTGCCGTCCCAGTGCCGGGCGGTCTGCTCGCCGTCGAGGGCCCAGATGTCGTCAGGACCCGCGGCCTCGAAGTCCCCGGTGTCGGCCGGCGGAGGGCTCGGCACCGCGGACCAGCGGGAGCCGTCCCACTTTGCCCAGCGGTTCACGGTGGCGTCTTCAGGGGTCTGCGGCCGCAGCCACAGTTCTTCCTCACCGACCTCTTCGAGGAAGGGCGGGTGGACGCCGGCACCGAGGGCCTCGGGCAGGGGTTCGCGCTTCCACCGCGTGCCGTCGTAGTGCAGGAGGTGGGCGTTGGCCTCACCGTTGTTCTCGTTCCCGACCGCCCAGATGTCGTCCTCGGCCAGGACGGCGACGTCGGCGAGCTCTCCGTCGAAGTCCGCGATGTGCTCGAACTCCCAAGTGAGGGAGCCCGCGGGGGCCTTCGCCCCGCCGCCTTTGCCCCCGGAGCCCGCCTGCTCCGATTCCGTGCCGCACCCCGCAGCCGTGAGCCCGGTGGCCAGCACCACGACGGCCACCACTCCCCCGCGCACGATTCCCGCAACTCCGCGAATGATCGCTCCCCCTTGTCGCTCCTCAGCGAGCGGGCAGCCTACCCCGTCGCCTGAATCGCGGACCCGCTCGGAGTGCCGGAGTGAGTGCTCGACCGGCACGCCGCCAACAGGGCCCCCCTGGGCCGACGTTGACCCAGGCGGCGCTAAGCCGAGCCGGGGCCGTCGGCGAAGTGCGGGAGAATCATCTCGACCAGAGACTCAACGGCAACTCGGCGTCAGCTCAACGCCGCAGACCCGGACCGACCGACACCGGTCACGACCACAACGCACCCTGGAGGAAGACAGAGTGAAGCGCATCGGCATCATCGGAGTGGGCGAGATCGGCAGGGCCATGGTGACGGGCCTGTGCGACGGGGACGAGGCGTCGCCAGAGGTGTTCCTCTCCCCCCGCGGAGCCCGCACGGCCGCGGAACTGTCCGAGCGGTACGAAAGCGTACGGGTCTGCGCCGGCAACCAAGAGGTGGTGGACCGCTCGGAGGTGGTGATCATCGCCGTGCGCGGACAGGACCGGCATGAGGCGCTGGCAGGCCTGAAGGTGGACGCCGACAAGACGGTGGTGAATGTGATGTCAGGCGTCGCGAACGACGACCTGCGCCACGTACTTGCCACCGACGCCACGTTGGTACGGGCCATCCCGCTGCCCTCCATCCGCGAGCGCCGCTCCGTCACGGTGACGTTTCCGTCCCACCCCGTGGTGGACGCGCTCTTCGAGCGGCTGGGTGGGGCGCAGCCAGTCGCGGACGAAGCGGCCTTCAACGTCTTTTCCACGCTGACGGGGACGCTGACCACCCACTACTCGTATCTCGCCGCGCTCACGTCGTGGGCCGTCGGCCGTGGCATCGCCTCCGACGACGCCGACCGCTACGTCCGCGGACTCTTCCAGGGCGTCGGCCGCGCCCTGAGCGACGAGACCCGCTCTCTGCACCAACTGGCCGCCGACCATGAGACGCCGAACGGAAACAACGAACGCATCCGCACCACATGGTTCGACGCGGCCAACTCGGAAGCCCTCGGCAGGGCGCTCGATGGCCTCCTGACGGATCTGTAGCAGCCCCGCTCCATATACGTACTCCGAAACTCCGCACCCCTGAGCCGATGTGTTCGATCATGGGCGGATGACTGCCTTCTACCATGTGTGCTTTGCGGTTCCGGACATAGAGCAAGCGATGCAGGACCTTCAGCACTCGGCTGGGGTCGCGTGGAGTGATCCTCTGTCCGACCGGCTCGGCGAGTGGGACTACCGCATCGTCTTCACCACGGGCGGGCCGCCGTTCATCGAACTCATCGAGGGCCCCGCCGGCAGTCCCTGGGACGCGTCGGCGGGAGCCCGGTTCGATCACATCGGCTTCTGGACCAGCGATATCGGACAGGGATCCCGGCGCCTGGAGAGCGAAGGTCTGCCCGTGGACTTCTCCGGCTGCCCCTATGGCCGGCCTTTCGCCTACCACCGCGTGGACAGCATCGGCGCGCGCATCGAACTCGTCGATGTCGCCCGGCAGGACAGCTTCCTGAACAGGTGGCATCCAGGCGGGGAGAGCATGCCCGCCATTGACGAGATCTCCAAGGGCTGAGTTCGTGCTTGATCAGGGCGACGACGGACGGTCGTATCCTTGCGGCATGCAGCGTTACACCATCGGGCAGGCGGCCCGCCTGCTGGGCGTCAGTCCGGATACCGCGCGTCGGTGGGCCGATGCCGGGCGCGTGGCCACCCAGCGCGACGAGGGCGGACGCCGACTCGTCGACGGGAAGGACCTGGCCGCCTTCTCGGTCGAACTCGCCCAGAACGGTGGTGAGGACGACGCCCCCTACACCTCTGTCCGTAACGCCTTCCCAGGCATCGTGACCGCCGTGAAGCTGGGCGATGTCGCGGCCCAGGTGGAGATCCAGGCCGGGCCGCATCGGCTGGTGTCACTCCTGACCCGGGAAGCCGTGGAGGAGTTGGGCCTCGAGGTCGGCATGGAGGCCACCGCCCGCGTGAAGTCGACCAACGTACATATCGACCGGACCTGAGCACCCCGCCGACGTACCTGGCGCGGGGCGGACGCGGGGCGGACGCGGGGCGGGCGGGCGCGTTGGTCCCTTCCCGTGGACCCGGTGGCGCGTCCCGACCGCCCTGCCGCTATGAGGCCATCGCCCCGGATACCTTCCGCAGCCATGGACACCCTCATCTTCGGCGGCCTCCTGGCCACGCTGTACGCGCTCCACCGCCAGCGGTCACGGGCCGTTCTGCTCGGCGGCTGGTGGATCATGCTCGTGCTCACGATCGTCCTCCTCGCCCACCACATCACCAGCAGTCTCAAGCTGGGGCTGAGCTACTGATGAGCATCCTGACGACCCCGCTGCCCGGCACCGAGCGCTCCACCGTCCTCGGCAAGGTCCAGTACTGGTTCGCCTGCTTCTTCGCCGTCGGCTGGACCGGTGTGGTGTGCGGCGGGCTCGCCGTGCAGTTCATCGACTGGGACTATCCCTGCCCGCTGTGCATGGTGCAGCGCATGTTCATGCTGCTCGCGGCGCTGGGGGCGGCGTACATCGTGCGCCGGGGCATGACCGGCACGGTCACGGGCCGCGACTACATGATGGGCTGGGGTCTGGCCCTGGTCGCGGTGATGTGCGGCGGCTTCGCGTCCTGGCGGCAGACGATGCTGCACATCCTGCCGGGCGACAAGGGCTACGGCGCGCCGGTGCTCGGTCTGCACATGTACGTCTGGGCCTGGATCCTCTTCATGGCCTCGGTGGTGGCGATCGGCATCGTGATGGCGTTCGCCCACTCCACCGCCGACACCACGGTGCCCACGTCAGGGGTGTACGGGGCGGCGGGCCGTACGGTGCTCGGCTTCATCGCCCTGGTGCTCGCGGTGAACCTGGTCGCGGTCTTCCTCCTGGAGGGCTTCCACTGGTTCCTGCCGGACGACCCGGACCGCTACCGCTTCTTCTACGACGTCGGGATCCTGGACTGAGCGGACCCGCATCACTCGCCGCGGACCATGCGGTGCCCGCGGGCTGTGTCCATGTACTCGCGGACCCGGTGGATCAGCCCGTCCCGGAGCTCGAAGACGAAGCAGTAGTCATTGGCGTAGTGATGGCCGTTGGCCAGGGTCGCCGTCATGGTCTCCTCGACGACCACCCGGTCGCCGTCGGCATAGAACCCGTGGAAGGTGACGTTGACGTCGCGCACGAAGAAGCGGGGGAAGTCCTCTGCGAGGAAGCGCACGATCGCCTTCCTGCCGACCAGGTGGCTGGGCCCCTCCAACGCCACGGCAGTAGCGTTCCCCGGAGGCGCCAGCCACTCGGCGTCCTCGGTGAAGACCCCGGAGATCCGGTCGGCGTCCTGACTGGCGAACGCCTTCCAGGCGTTCTCGACGATGGCACGACTCTGCTGCGACATTCCCGAGACCCTAGGCTGCCCAAGGTGAGAGGGCTGGCGGTTCTCCGACCTCACCCCCTGGGGTCTCGGGACTGACACTCCCGGTCGCGTCGGCGCTCCGCCGCCTCGCGGTGGGCTCCGGCGTCAGCTCAGCCGGCGCAGGAAGACATCGGGCACGCCGTTGGTGTCGTCAGGGACGAGGTTTCCGGCCGGGGAGTCGAACACCACCGCGCCGCCTTCGTCGCTGACCCCGGTCCGCGACCCCGGTTCGGTGTCCTCGGACACCGGCTCGCTCTCGCCGCTGATCAGGCGTACCTCCCCGGTCACCATGTCCCGCAGGAAGACGTCCGCGCTGCTGTCGCCGTCGTCCTCGGGGGCGAGGTTGGAGGCGGCAGAGGTGAACGCCGCGTAGCGCCCGTCCCGGCTCAGTGAGACGTCGCCGCTGGCCCCGTCGGCCGGTGTGCCGTCCGCGGTGGCGCTGACCAGCCGCATGCGCTGCGTCTCGCGGTCGTAGACGAAGACGTTGTTCACGGTGTGCGGGGACGGTCCCTCGGGGCTGAGCACTCTGGAGGCCGAGGTGAACGCCACATGACGGGCGTCGCCGCTGAGGGCGGCGCCCCAGGACGGGGTCTTGCGGTTGTAGCCGTGCGGAACGCTGATGAGTTCCGTGGTGCCCTTCTCACGGTCGCGCAGGAAGATGTCCGTCGCGGAGGAGTGGTCCTCCACCCCGGCCAGGTCGGAGGCGTTGGAGGTGAAGGCGAGGTACCGGCCGCCGGAGTCGCCCGCGAACGCGGGGGCGAACGCGTCGCCTTGGCCCTGCTGGCCCGCGTTGTCGAGCTGCGCCGGCTCCGTGGTCTTCTTCTCGCGGTCGTAGAGAAAGACGTCGTCCCGCTGGTTGGCATCCCCCTCCACGAGATCCTCGGCGCCCGACGCGTACGCGACGTAGCGGCCGTCGCCACTGACCGCGGGGTCGTACGTCAGGCGGCTGCGCAGACCGTCGTAGGACGCGCCCGTGGGACTGATCCGTTGGGTCTTGCCGGTGTTCCGGTCGTGCAGGAAGACGTCGTCGAGGTCGTTGGGGTCGCCGCGTACGAGATCGTCGGCGGTGGAGGTGAAGACCACGTACCGCCCGTCGGGGCTGAGTGAGACCTCCCGTACGACACCGTGGCTCGCCTTTCCGTTGCTCTTGACGCTGACGCGCTCCGTTTTCCCGGTGCGTAAGTCACGTACGAAGGCATCGGGTGTGCCGTTGGTGTCGTTCGCGACCAGGTTCCGTGACGCCGAGACGAACGCGACGTAGTGACCGTCGGCGCTGATGGCGGGGCTCGTGGAATCGGCGTTGCCCTGGGCGCCTCCCGGGCCGATGCTCACCCGCTCGGTGTGCGGCGCCGCGGTAGGGGCGGCGGACGCGCCCGCGGGTGACAGCACGGTCACGGTGCAGAGGGCGGCGAGCGCGGCGCTTGCGGCCGTCACGCGCTGATGAACGGTCATCGGTTCCTCCTGTGTCGACAGCGGTCTCCGTGTGCCGTCCGGGCACGCTCGGGAGGAGGAAGGCGTGGCAGAGCGTGTTGTTCCCCGTGCGCTGTCGCCCGTGCGTTGTCGCCCGTCCCCCGCGCGATCCCCCGTGCGCTGTCTCTCCGGCGAGCGAACACCGTGAGACCCCGGGGGTCAATGCGTCGCGTGCCCTCCACGGTGCGGATGCGTCGGCTGCATCAGTGAGGCAAGGCGCTTCGGCCGACTTTTGTGCCGTACTCGCGCGGAATGGGCAACCATCTGTGACGAGGAGTGTGTGTTCCCGTGCATGGCTGCGGCGCCCCACCGCCCCGTCAGGGGTCAGGTGAGGCGCCGCGGTCAGGGCCCGCCAGCCCTAGAAGTCCATGTCGCCGCCCGGCTTACCGCCAGGCTGAGAGCGCTGGTTCTTCTCGACCCTCTCGACGTCGGCCTGCTCGTCCTGACGTCGGGGCTGCTGCTTGTTGCGCTCCTGGTCGCGAGCGGCGCGCTTCTTGTCCTGGGGGGACTGACGGTTACCCATTGTTCGATCCTCACTTTCGGTGCACGCACCCTTGCGTGCAGTAACACATCCAGTGCACCTCCACCTTCGAAAGCTGGCTGATACATGTATTACGGGGCGTTGATTTCAGGCGACAGAACGGCCCTGCCGCCGGGCGCCGCCCCCGCCTGGAACGTCTTCCGGTACATCTGCGGCGACACCCCGATAGCCGCTTGCAGGTGCTGACGCAGTGACGTCCCGGTGGCGAATCCGACCTCCGCCGCGACCCGGTCGACCGGCAGATCGCTGGACTCCAGCAGATGGCGGGCACGGTGCACCCGCTGCTGGATCAGCCACCGGCCGGGACTTGTGCCCGTCTCCTCCTGGAAGCGGCGGGCGAAGGTGCGCGGGCTCATTCGGGCGTACGCCGCCAACTCCCGCAGGGCGAGCGGACGGTCGAGGTGCTCCAGGGCCCAGGCGCGGGTGTCAGCGGTGCTGGTGGCACCCTCGTCCGGGACCGGCTGCTCGATGTACTGGGCCTGGCCGCCCTCACGCCACGGCGGTACGACGCAGTACCGGGCGACCCGGTTGGCGATCGCGCTGCCGTGGTCGGAGCGCACCACGTGCAGGCACACGTCGACCCCGGACGCGGCCCCCGCCGAGGTGAGTATGTCGCCGTCGTCGACGAACAACACGTCGGGATCCAGGGCGACTTGGGGAAACATCTGCCGGAAGTGGTCCGCGAGGGCCCAGTGCGTCGTCGCGGGTCGCCCCTCGAGCAGACCGGCCGCCGCGAGGGTGAACGCCCCCGTGCAGATGGACACGAACCGCGCGCCGGGCCTGATCCGGGCGAGCGCGTCGCGCACCGGCTCCGGCAGCTCGGCGGTGATGCGTCGCATGTCGTAGGGCGGTATGACCACCGTGTCCGCGCTCTCCAGCGCCTCGGGGCCGTGCCCGACGGTGATGCTGAAGTCGGCGTTGGTGGCGACCGTGCGGTCGTCCGTCACCGCGCAGGTCACTACCTCGTACGCCCCGGGGACGAGCGGGAAGACCCTGTTCGGGATGCCCAGCTCGAAGGGGTAGACGCCGTCGAGCGCGAGGACGACCACGCGGTGCGGGCGGTCGGCGAGGAATTCCATCGGGGCCATGGCACGATCCTATCGCTGAATGGCCATCTTGCCATTGCCCAGGTCAGGGCTTTGCCGCAGGCTGGACTCATGACCAAGGACACCGCTTCTCAGCCCGCAGAGCCGACCCAGGCGACCCAACCGACCATGAAGGCCATCACCCAGGACGTCCTGGGCGACCCCGACGTCCTGAAGGAGGTCGAGGTCGCGCGCCCGAAGCCCGGCGTCGGCCAGATCCTCGTCGCCGTGCACGCGGCGGGCGTGAACCCGACCGACTGGAAGCACCGCAGGTTCGGCGCCTTCCTGGGCGAGCCGCCCTTCACGCTCGGCTGGGACGTGTCGGGCGTCGTCGAGGCGGTCGGCATCGGCGTCTCGCTGTTCCAGCCGGGCGACGAGGTGTTCGGCATGCTCCCCTACCCGTACGGAGCCGGTTCGCACGCCGAGTACGTGACCGGGCCCACCCGCGCCTTCGTGCCGAGGCCCGCCAGACTGAGCCACGTCGAGGCGGGCGCGCTGCCGCTGGTCTCGCTGACCGCCTGGCAGGCCCTGGTCGACAACGCCCAAGTGCAGGCAGGGCAGCGGGTGTTGGTGCACGCGGCGGCCGGTGGCGTGGGCCATGTCGCGGTGCAGATCGCCAAGGCGCGCGGTGCGTACGTCATCGGCACGGCATCCGCCGCCAAGCACGACTTCGTGCGCGGCCTGGGCGCGGACGAGGTCATCGACTACCGCAGCGCCGACTTCGTCAAGGAGGCCCGCGACATCGACGTGGTCCTCGACCCGCTGGGCGGCGAGGACCGGCTGCGCTCCCTGGACGTGCTGCGCCCGGGCGGCATCCTGGTGTCGATCCTGCCGGGCAACTTCGGTGAAGTGGCCGAGCGCGCCGCCGAGTTGGGCGTGCGGGCCACGGACATGCT
The DNA here is from genome assembly GCF_039533825.1 of Streptomyces rectiviolaceus. Classification (NCBI taxonomy): domain Bacteria; kingdom Bacillati; phylum Actinomycetota; class Actinomycetes; order Kitasatosporales; family Streptomycetaceae; genus Streptomyces; species Streptomyces rectiviolaceus. Next base: position 431,630 of record NZ_BAAAUG010000022.1, on the reverse strand, counting down.
GGTGGAGCACGACCAGGCGGGCATGGCGGCGGTCGCGGCGCTCGCCGAGTCCGGACAACTGCGGGTCCACGTCTCGGACACGTACCCGCTCGCCGAGGCCGCCAAGGCGCACGCGGAGGGTGAGACGGGGCGCGTCACGGGGAAGCTGGTGCTCACGATCCGCCCGTAGACGCGGCGACGACAGAGCGGGCGGCACCGGACCGGTGCCGCCCGCTGGCCTTGGCGCACGGTCTACGCGTAGAACGCGGGGCGCTCGATCAGTTCGACCTCGATCCGCCCGCCCTCCCGCTGGGACACCACGCCCGCCTCGCACACGGCCGCGGCCGCATAGCCGTCCCACGCACCCGGGCCGGTGGTCTCGCCCCTGCGGGTGGCGTCCACCCAGGCCTGCACCTCACGGTCGTAGGCGTCCTCGAAACGCTCGACGTAGTCCGGGGGTACGCGGCTTCCCCAGCGGCCGTCGGCGCTGACTCGGGGCCCTGGTTCGTCCCCGATGCGTGCGGTGCCCCGCTCGCAGACCGCCTCGGCCTGCACCTGGTAGCCGTAACCGCAGTGGCCGAAGATCTCGACGTCGGCCAGCGCGCCCGCCGAGGTCTCGATGACGACGAACTGAGGGTCGTTCATGCCCGCCGGGGCGTGCGACGTCGGCGCAGGCTTGTGCACCGTGATCGCTGTGATCTCCTGGTCGAGCAGCCAGCGGGTCGCGTCCACCTCGTGTGCGACCGAGCTGGTGATGAGCATCGCGTCGGTGAACCCCGGCGGCATGGTCAGGTTGCGGTGTCGTTGGTGCAGCATCAGCGCCCTGCCCAATTCGCCGCTGTCGAGGAGCCTCTTGAGCTTGACGTACTCGGCGTCGTAGCGCCGCATGAAGCCCACCTGAATGCGCCGACGCCCGTGCCGCTGCTCCGCCTCCAGGATCCGCAGGGCGGATGCCGCGTCAGGAGTCATCGGCTTCTCGCACAGAACCGGCAGATCGCGGCCGAGGGCTTCGATCAGGGCCGCCTCGTGGGCGGGTCCGGGAGAGGCGATGAGTACGGCGTCCACATCTTCCGCCGCCATGGCGGCCGCCGGTTCGGTGTAGGCCGTGCACCCGTCGATCGCGTCGGCGACGGACTTCGCACGGTCCGCCTCGATGTCGACGACGGCCGTCACCCGCGCCCCACTGATGACGCCATGGAGCCGGCGTACGTGGTCCGCGCCCATCTTCCCGGTGCCGACGACCGCCACACCAAGTCCTCGCTGAAATGGCATGACTGTGATGTCTCCCGTCCCGGTGAAGGGCTCTCCCCCACCAATATGTTGCTTGTCGCTTCCGCACCCCGCATGGAAGTCTGAGCCGCCGTGATCGAAAGGCTCACACGGCCCTGGAAGGAGTCTGAACCATGCTGGTCGGCTGCACCCCGCACCTGCCCGAGACCATCGGCCGCTACTACGACCATGGCTACTACCGGGGCACCGCCCTGCCCCAACTCCTCGCCGAGCACGCCCTCACGTACGGCGCCCGCACCGCCCTCGTCCACGGCGAACGTCGTCTCACCTACCGTGAGCTGAACCGCCGCGTCGCCCGAGTGGCTGCCGGGCTCACGCTCCGGGGCATCCGGGCCGGTGACCGGGTCATCGTCCAGCTCCCGAATGTGCCCGAGTTCGTCATCGCCGTCTACGCCCTCATGCGGGCCGGCGCCTTCCCGGTGCTCACGCCCACCTCGTACCGCGCCGATGAGATCGGGCATCTCGCCCATGTCACCGAAGCCGCCGCCTACATCGGCCCCGGCCTCCACCGCGGCTTCGACCACGCCAAAATGGTCGAGGTGATCAGCGACGACCATCCGCGTCTGCGCCACGCCTTCACGCTCGACGGCCCCGAAGACTCCGAAGGCATCCAAGGCACCCAAGGAGGCTTCGCCACCGCCGCCAGCGGATGTCTGTTCTTCCCCCTCAGCGCCGTGGACGCTCCCATGGCCCCGGAGCGGACGTACGACCCCAACGACGTCGCGTTCTTCTTGCCGTCCGCCGGGACCACTGACCTGCCCCACCTGATACCGCGCACCCACAACGACTACGCGTACCAGACCCGGGCCACAGCCGAACTGATCGGCCTCGGCCCCGAAGACGTCTGCCTCGCGGCCCTCCCGGCCGCGTCCAACTTCGCCTTCGGCTGTCCCGGCATCGTCGGCACCCTGGCCACCGGCGGCACCGTCGTGCTGATCGACGACCCTGGCCCCGCCGAGGCTTTCCGCGTGATGGAGACGGAGCAGGTCACCGTCACCTCCCTCACCCCCGATGTCGCACAACTGTGGCTGGACGACCTCCCCGACGGCGAGTACGACCTCTCCAGCCTGCGCCTCATCCAGATCAGCGGCACAGGTCACCATCCCGGACTCGCGGCCCGCGTCCAACCGGCCTTCGGCTGCCGCCTCCAGCAGGTCTTCGGGATGGCGGAGGGACCGCTCTCCCTCACCCGCCTCACCGACACCGACCACGTCATCCATCACACGCAGGGTCAGCCGCTCTCGCCCGGGGACGAGATCCGCGTCACCGCCTCAGACGGCACCGACGTACCGGCGGGGGATCCCGGACAACTCTGGACACGCGGCCCCTGCACCCTGCGCGGCTACTACAAGTCCCCCGACGAGAACACCCGTTCCTTCACCTCCGACGGCTTCTACAAGACCGGCGAAATCGCCCGCCTCACCGAAGACGGCAACCTTGTCATCGAAGGCCGCGTCTAGCGCGGTCTCGCCTCGCTTGACCTGGCCTGGCCAGGCCTGGAGGAACGGACTTGAGGATCACGCCCCGGACTGTGCGTTACGCCACCGGCAGCGACAGCAAGCTGCTCGACATCTATGCCTCCGGGCAGCAGGACAGCCGGTGTGTGCTGCTGTGGCACGGAATGGGGCTCGACGAGCGAGACGTGATGGCCTCGCTGGCGCGTGAGATCGCCGGGTCGGGTCCCACCGTGCTTGTCCCCGACTGGCGTTCGGACCAGCCCGACGCCGGCCGGGAACACCTCACCGACACCTTGCGGTTCGGCCGCAACTACGTACGCGAATTCATCGACGGCCCTGGGCAGTTGATCCTCGCGGGGTGGTCCGCGGGGGCGGGTGCCGCGGTGGGCGTGGCCCTGCAGCCGGAACTCTTCGACGGCTGGCGGCCCGCTGCGGTCGTCGGCATCGCGGGCGGCTACCGGCGCCCGGCACGCACCACGGGCACCGTGCCCCTTCAGGCAGTTGGCCGGAGAGTGGCGCCGGTGCCCATACGGCTCGTGCACGGCACCACAGACACCGATGTGCCCGCCGACTCCTCTCGTGAACTGCACGAAGCCCTCCTCGCACACGGCTGGAACTCCGAACTGTCCGAGCCAGCCACCGACCACGCCGGGGTGCTGGGCTGCGTGTACGAGCCCACGGAGCAACGGTGTCTACCGGCGACCGAGCCTTCCGTGACGGACATCGGGCGAGAGACGGCCCGCGTGATAGCGGGCGTGGTACCGCCGCTCGCGCCGGCGTGAGGCGATTTCACCGACGGCAGTACCCGGCTCCCCGTCCACGCCGGGCACACCGATTGTGCCGTCCCCTCAGCACTTGACACATCCAGAGGCACCTCTAAATTTAGAGAGCCCTCTAAGTTTTGGCGAAGGGATGTGCTCGGATGCAGACGGTTGAAGGTGGACTGCGTGAGCGGCACAAGACCCAGCGACGGATCCGGATCCTCGAAGCGACGCGCGAACTCCTGCGGGAGGGGCCGGAATCGGTGATCAGTATCGAGCGGATCGCCGAGCGTGCGGAGGTCGCCCCGGCCACCGTCTACAACCTGATCGGACCGCGCGACAAGATCTGGGAGGCGCTCGCCGCCGGATTCATGGACGAACTGGAGCGCCACCTCGCCACGTTGGGAGCCGGTGACCCGCGGGAGGTCGTCAGGTCGACCGTCCGGCTGTTCGTGGGCGACCCGGTCGTGTCGCGTCGCATGGTGCGCGAGTGGGAGGACAGCGGCGTCGTGCTCGACCGCAGTCCGCTCACCCAACTCCGCCGGGCGATGGCGGATGTACGGACCCAGGGCCTCCTGCGCGCCGACATCGACACCGACGCGTTGGCCGCCACTGTCGGCACCTCGTGCGTGGGTGCGCTGCATCAATGGGTCGCCACCCTGATAGACGACGACCGGTTCCTCGCGCGCGCTCTGTTCGCGCTGGACGTCGCACTGGCCGCGGCGGCCGCGGATCCCTACCGCGACCAGCTGCTGGCGCCGCTGCGCACCCGAGGCTCGGCATGACGGCCGGCGCACTGCCACGGCCCCAGAGCTTCGTCGGCCGCGGCGGGATCCTGCTCACGGCGGATGTGTGGGGCGAGGCGTCCTCGCCCCCTCTTGTCCTGCTGCACGGCGGCGGCCAGACGCGGCACGCCTGGGACCGGACCGGCCCTCGGCTGGCCGCGTTGGGGTGGCGGGTCGTCGCCCCGGACCTGCGCGGGCATGGCACCAGCGAATGGTCGGCCGACGGTGACTACGACCTTGACGTGTTCGCCGAGGACGTCCGGGCGCTCGTCGCCGAACTCGACGCCCGGCCGGTGCTCGTCGGCGCATCGCTCGGAGGTCTGAGTTCGCTGCTCGCCTCCGGAGAGGCGCCCAGGGCGGCGATCCGCGCCCTGGTCCTTGTCGACGTCGCCCATCGGCCGGATCCCCGCGGGGTTCGCCGGATCGTCGAGTTCATGCGTGGCCGACCGGACGGATTCGGCGGCGTCGGGGAAGCGGCCGCGGCGGTCTCCGCCCACCTGCCGCATCGCCCACCTCCGGACGATCCCGAGGGGATACGGAACAACCTGCGACGCCACGGCAATCGCTGGGTCTGGCACTGGGATCCCCGGATGCTGGACAGCTTTGAGGGCCGGATGGACCCGCCAGGCATGGCGGAGCGCCTCCTCGACGCCGCACGTCACTCCGATGTGCCGATCCTGCTCGTCCGCGGCGGACTCAGCGACGTGGTGCGCGACGACGTCGCCGGGCAGTTCTGCGACAGGGTCCCCAACGCGCATCGCGTCGACGTGGCCGGCGCGGGGCACATGGTGGTCGGGGACCGGAACGAGCGCTTCATCGATGCGATCGTTCCGTTCCTGGAAGGGATCGAGTGACTTCGATGGTGATGAGCGGCGGGCGGCGGGTGAGACGGAACCTCAGGCGTCGGCCAGCTCGGCGTTGGCGCGCTCAGTGACCAGTGCCAACACGCGGCCCGCGACCGCAAGGTCCTCGGCAGGGATACCGGCGTACAGGCGGGCGGAGATCTCGGCGGTCTCAACGCCGGAGCGCTCGTGCAGCTCCCGTCCGGCGTCCGTCAGCCGCAGCCGGGAGGGATCCCCCGGGTCCTCTTCCACCAGCTTCATGGCCGTCAGTTCCTCGATGACGCCGCGCACGACCGACTCGTCGGCCTTCAGCGAGCCCGTGACGTCGCCGATGAGCTCGTCGCGGCCGAGGGACTCGCCCGCGACCACCAGGGCCCGGAGCGTCACACCATGCTGGAACGTGGCCCCGTGGCGTGCCAGCACACCCTCCAGGAGTGCGCGCCCGGCATAGTGCGCAAGGGCTATGACCCGGCCATTGGCGATGGGTGCGGTGGTGGTCATGACTGCTCCTCGTCGTTCTCTGTGTGTGGATTGAGAGGTGCGTCGAGCAAGGTCGTGAGCTCGCGGGTGAACTGCCGTGTGCGCGGGCTGACTTGTCCCCCCAGAGGCTCCAGCAACTGGTCCAGCAGGCCCTGGACCACCTTGATCGCGCGGCGTGTGACGTCACGCCCTTGCTCGGTGAGCGAAAGCTGCATGGCGCGCGGGTCGGCGGGGTCCCGGGTTCGGGCGACCAGTCCGGCTCCCTCCAGGGCGCGGGCGAGCTTGGACACGTACAGCGGTTCGAGCCCCGTGTGGTCGGCGAGCCGACGCTGGCTGGGCTGCAGCCCGGTGCGCGACATGCCGTACAGCGACGCCATCAACGCGTACTGAGCATGGGTCAGGCCCAGCGGCGCGACCGCCCGGTCGACGGCCACCCGCCACTTCATGGACAGACGCCAGACCAGAAATCCCGCCGTGGCGCCCTCAGTTGCTGAACTCACACCGGATACAGTACATAGCTACTATGTACATGGCTACTATTTTCGCCCGCCTGGCTCGGGCCGCGCGGGTGCGGAGGCGGCCGGAGGCGCGAGGAACCGAGACTCCCCCTCGATCGGTTCTCGCGCGAGGCGCCCTCCCAGCGGCGCGAGGCTGCGGGAGTTACCTCGTCGGCGCGCCTGGAGGGCGGAGGCTGGAGCCGCATTGTCGGTGATGCGGCTCCGGTCGGCCTCGGCGGGATGAGCACACCTGAAGCACCCGAAGCACTGGGCCGCGGCTTGTTCGCCCGAACAAGCTGCCGAGATATGTGCGGTACGTATAGTGACGGGCATGGCATGCCGAATCAGTGAACTGGTCCTTGACGCCGCGGACCCCGACCGGCTGGCAGCGTTCTGGTGCGATGTTCTTGACTACGTCGAGCTCGAACGAACCGACGACGGCAGCATCGAGATCGGCCCCGCGGCGGGCTTCGGCAGCCCGCTGCCCACCCTCGTCCTCAACCCGAACAGTGCCCCCCGGAACGGTCAGCTCAGGCTGCACATCGATGTCAATGCCACCGACCGAGACCAAGACGCTGAACTGGAACGGCTTCTCGCGCTCGGCGCCGTGCACGCCGATGTCGGGCAGACGGGCTCCGAGGACTGGCACGTCCTCGCAGACCCCGAGGGCAACGAGTTCTGCCTCTTGCGTACTCGGCTCGCACCCGTGTGACCTCCGCGCACTCCCCGATTCTCAAGGGCATCGTCATCCCCCAGGACGCCCGACACAGCGGTGACAGACCAGGTTAGGGTCGCCATGTTGTCCGACGAGGAGGCAGGAGCCGGGTTTCGCCATGGGAGAGAACGTGACGAACATGCCGTCCGCGCCCCCGCCCGACGATCAGTCCTCGTCTCAGCGGTTCCCCTCCCCCGGGGGCGAGACGGAACAGCTGAGAGCCACCGCCGAGCAGCTGCGTGAGCAGGTGTACGAGCTGGAGGTCCAGGCGCGTGCGCGCCCCAAGATCGCGCTGGCCGAGGGGATCCTGGTCGAACGCTACCGCCTGGCGAACGCGGAGGCGGCGTTCACGCTGCTGCGCCAGGCGTCCCAGCGGGCCAACGTCAAACTGCACCAGCTGGCCGCCGCGGTGGCGCGGACACCAGGGCCTGCCCCGGGTGCCCGGACGTGGTTCACCGGCCGGGAACAGCATCCGATGCCCGACCTGACCGCGCTCGAGGCCGGCACGCTCAACGCGACCAATCAGGGCGAGGTCCTCGGCGCCGCCCTGCATCGCGTCCTGACCGTCACCGGTACGGACATGGGCAACGTGCAGTTGCTCGAGGACGGCGTCCTGCGCATGGCCAAACACGCGGGCCTGCCACGGCAGTTCACCGACTACTTCGCGTTCGTCGACGGGAACACCTCCTGCGCTCGCGCCGCTGCCGCCAGCCACCAGGTGACCGTCAAGGAGGTGGCCACATCGGCAGGCTTCGACGACGACACACGGCGGGTGATCCTCACGGCCGGTAGCCGCGCCTGCCACAGCGTCCCGCTCGTCGACGACGAGGACACCGTCCACGGTGTCATCTCCTCCCACCACGCCCGCCCCCTGATCGGCTTCACCCAGGCCCAGCTCCAGGCCCTGCACACCACCAGCCGCACTCTCGGCACGTGGATCAGGTGGCACCAGCACACCGTCCTCCTCGACGCGCTGCAGGACCTCCACCAACTGGCCCTCGCCTCCCGCCAGTAGAGGCATCTCGCACACAGCAATGTTCAAACGAACATTGCTGTGTTAGAAATACGTCATGGGTGTCGCCAATCGTCTGGACCTGACCCTGCGACTGGTGCAGGGCTCCGACCGGGTTTCCGTGTCGGAGCTCTCCCATCGCCTGGGGGTCTCCGAAATGACCGTTCGCAGGGACCTGGACGCGCTGGAGCGTCAGGGACTGGTGCGCAGGGTGCACGGTGGCGCCGTCGCCACCCGGTCGCGTCAGGAGGAGGCGGGATTCTCCGCACGGGAGCCGTGGCAGGCGGCGACCAAGGACCGGCTCGGTGAGGCCGTGGCGGCGATGGTGGAGCCGGGGTCGCGCGTGCTGCTGGACGCGGGCACCACGACCGTGCACGTCGCCGAGCGCCTTGCCGAACGGGCTCCTTTGACGGTGGCGGTTCTCAGCCTGCAGGCCGCGGTGTGTCTGGCGGACCGGCCCGGAATCGACCTGCTGGTCGTCGGCGGGCAGTCTCGTCCCGGCGAGCGGTCCCTGGTCGGCCCGCTGGCCCTGCGCACGCTTGAGGCCCTGGCCTTCGACTGCTTCGTACTGTCCATCGGCGGGGTGCACGCCGAGTACGGGTGGTCCGAGTTCTCGCTGGACGACGCGGCCGTCAAGCAAGCCGCCCTGGCGGGAGCCGACCGGACGATCGCCGTGGCGGACGCGACCAAGCTCGGGGTGCGCGCGTTCAGCCAGGTCGCCGCCGTGGGCGCGGTGGACGCCTTCGTCACCGACACCGCCGCCGAGGACCCCGCCACCCATCCCAACGGCCCCTTGACCCTGGCGGCCCTGCGCGACGCGGGCGTCCACACCGTCCTGGCCTGAACCACGTACACCGCAAGGAGCACCCGTCATGACCGCTGCCCCGGACCCCTTGATGATCCTGGTCGCCGGGCCCTACTGTTCGGGCACCGGGGACGACCCCGCCAAGCTCGAGGCCAACGTACGGGCGATGGACCGCGCCGCACTCGCGCTCTTCCGCGCCGGCCATCTGGCGGTCACCGGTGAGGCCCTGGCCCTGCCCCTGCTGGAGGCCGCGGGGAGCACCGGTCCCGGCGACGCCGTCTTCGACGAGATCTTCCACCCCCTGGCCGAACGGCTGTTGGCACGCTGCGACGCGGTCCTGCGCATCGGCGGCCCCTCGGAGGGCGCGGACCGGATGACAGCGGCCGCCCGGGCCCTGGGCCTGGACGTCTACACCGGCATCGACGCCGTCCCGGCCGTCCGGTGACCGCCGGCCTGGACACCCCCGACCGGCGCGGACGCACCGGCCTCGACCGGCACGGCCGGGACCTGACCGGCAACCCGCGGGTGCGCGTGAAGGACGTGGAAGTGCTCTCCTGCGACTGGTACGTCCTGCGCAGGACGACCTTCGACTACCAACACCACGACGGCCACTGGAGCCAGGAGCAGCGCGAGACCTACGACCGGGGCGACGGCGCCACGATCCTGCTCCACGACACCGATCGCCGTACGGTGCTGCTGACCCGTCAGTTCCGCCTGCCCGCCTACGTCAACGGGCACCCGGACGGGATGCTGATCGAAACCGCCGCGGGGCTCCTCGACGGCGACGCGCCCGACGAGGCCATCCGCAGGGAGGCGGCCGAGGAGACCGGACACACCATCGGCACCCCCGAGCCCGTCTTCGACGTCTACATGAGCCCGGGGTCCGTCACCGAACGTCTCCACTTCTTCGCCGCCCCCTACCGGCCCACGGCCCCCGCCGCCGACGGCTATGGGATCGCCGCCGAGGGCGAGGACATCACCACCGTGGAACTGCCCTTCGACAAGGCACTCGCGATGGTCCGCAGCGGAGACATAGCCGACGCCAAGACCATCATGCTGCTCCAATGGGGCGCCCTGGACGGGCCGTTCCGACACCCCGGCCCGCGCGAGGGTGCGGACCTGTAGAGCTGGTTTCCGGGCCGGAGACTCAGCTGCTCGACAAGGCGCGGTCGAGGAGAGGGAGCAGGCGGTCCCAGTGGCGCTGCAGTGCGGAGGGGCTGAAGGCGTCGGTGTCGGACATGGTGAAGCCGTGGGCGGTGCCGGGGTAGATCTCGGTGGTGTATCCGACACCTGCGGCATCCAGCGCCTGGTTGAGCTCGCTGATGGCCTCGGGCGACAAGTCGCCTTCGGCGAGGCCGATGTGGACCTCGGCGGTGAGCTCGGGGACGAGACGGTGCGGGCTGTCCGGCGCGTCGGTGACCAGGAAGCCGGGGTGGAATCCGGCTACGGCGGCCACCTGGCCGGGGTGGGCCGTCGCGGTGCGCATCGCCAGCATCGCGCCTATGCAGTAGCCGATCGCGGCGACCGGTCCGGCGCTGACCTCGGGTTGAGTGGTGAGGAACCTGAGGTAGGCGTCGGCGTCACGCAGGACACGTTCGGTGGTGTGCGCCTGCACCAGGGGCATCAGCTGGGCGAAGACCGCGGGCCGGACCTCTTCACTGATGTGCTCGGGAAGGTCGATCACCGGTGCCGGACGGTGCCGGTAGAAGAAGTTGGGGACGAGTACGTAGTACCCGTGCTCGGCCAGTTCACGGGCCTTCTCCTCCAGCTCGGGCCGCAGGCCGAAGGCGTCCGGGTACAGCAGAACTCCCGGGTGCCGCTCGCCACGGTCGGGGAAGGCGGCGAAGGCGTCGGCCTTGCCGTCCGGGGTGGGAATCTGCAGTGACTTGGTGGGCACGTTCTTCCTTCCTTGGGCTGATGCCAGTGCACAGCCTCTATCAGAGTCGAGGTCGACCAGAGGCCAACCCGGTGTCACGCCAACTGTCGAGGGGCGAGACACGAGGAGTTGGGTACCAGCGCCATGATCGGACCGTACCCCGCTCGCGCCGCGGTCCGAGATCCGCCCCCGGATGGCGACGGGCCCCGGTCCCGGGATCAGTCAGTCGCCGCGGGGCTTGCCGAACTCTTCGATCAGCACGGGATATTGCTCCCCACCGTGTCCGGCGGCGATCGAGCGGTCTGCCATCGCCTTGATCAGCTTCGGCAGTTCGGCGTTGACACCCACCGCCTCGCTCTCCTCGATCAGGTGCGCCATGGCCCGTGCGTCGGTCTCCAGGGCCGACACCTCGGCCGGGTAGGAGCCGCTGTCGATCTGCTCGGCGTACCCGGGCAGCCATTCGGCCACCCCGGCGGCGATCTGCCGCGCGAACGGCGCGTACGTCGCGGCGTCGACACCGGCCGTCCTGAGCAGGGCGGTGCCCTGGAGCCAGGCGTTCAGGATGCTCCACATCATGGCCAGGCCTGCCACGTCGTACAGGGACGCCAACCCATGATCCGCACCAAGGTAGGTGACGGTGCCGAGCGCGTCGAGTGTTGGCTTGTGCGCCTCGAAGTCCGCCTGCGGCCCGCTGTGCAGGATCACCGCATCGGTGGTCCCGATCGCCGAAGGGATGGCCATGATGGCGCCGTCCAGGTAATGCGCGCCGCGCTGCTCGGCCCAACGTGCGGTGTCCCGGGCCTGGGTCGAGTCACCCGAGGTCAGGTTGATCAATGTCGTGCCGTCCAGGGCGACATCGCTCGCGCCGAGCAGCTCACGCATGGCCGGGTAGTCGGTGACGCAGATGATCGTCAGGGAACCTGCCTTGAGCGCGTCGCCGACTGTCGGCGCCAGCTGCGCGCCCGCGGCCACCAGTTGGTCGGCCTTGGCGGTCGTACGGTTCCACACGGTGGTGGGATGCCCGGCTTCCAGGAACGCGCCGGCGAGGGCCTGGCCCATCCGTCCGAGGCCGATGACGGTAATGGGTGTATCGGTTTTGTTGTTCATGGCAGCATCGTCAACGTTGATACCGGTGTGAAGGTCAAGTGAGGTTCGATGCGGATCGGGGAACTGAGTCTTCGGACGGGCGTCAACGCCCATCAGTTGCGCTACTACGAGGCCCAGGGCCTGCTGGAGGCAGACCGCAGGGCGAACGGCTACCGCGAGTACGACGAGAACGCCGTGCTGCGGGTGAAGCAGATCCGGCATCTGCTCGGAGCCGGGTTGTCGTCCGAGGACATCGCGTACGTGCTGCCCTGTGCGGTCGGCGAGGCCCCGGAGCTGCCCGGGTGTTCCGAGCTGCTGGCCGCGATGCGGTCACGGCTCCAGCGGCTGGACGATCAGATGGAGAGGCTCGCTCGATCCCGCGGCGCTCTTGTCGACTACATCGATGCGGCCGAGCGGATGGGCGGTGGGGGCTATCCCCCCTTTGACGATGCCGACCAGGAGCCCGTCCCCGCCTGAACAGCCGCGGTGTCCCGCGACGTTCAGTGGGGTCGGGCGGCACGGGCCGCATCCCGCGATGCGTGCCCCTGTGGGCAGACGCTGTCAGTCGGCCGCGTCGAGCAGCAGTTTCGCGGCCACCGTCGTCCCGTCGGTGCGGATCGTGCCGGCCACGGAACTCGCGCGTACGCGGGTCTCGGGGGCCAGGGCCTTCGCGAGTGCGGCGGACAGGGACTCGAAGGTCGGGGTCGGGCCGTCGTGTGCCGCTCCGATGCCCGACTCGGCCACGCGTCCGGCCCAGTACGGCTGGTCCGCCCCCTGGGGGACCACCACTTGAGGCGCGCCGGACCGGGTGGCGGTCGTCGTGGTGCCCGCGCCGCCGTGGTGTACGACGGCGGCCGCCCGGCGGAACAGTGCCTGATGGTTGACCTCACCGACGATGAAGCAGTCGTCCTGGTCGTCGATCGGGGCCAGGTCGGCCCAGCCGCGGGAGACGAGAACGCGGCGGCCCTGCGCGCGGACCGCTTCGATGGTCACTCGGGCGACATCCTCCGGGGCGTGCAGGGGCGTACTGCCGAAGCCCACGTACACCGGTGGTGTGCCGGCGTCCAGGAACGTCACCAACTCGGTGGGGAGCGGGCGTTCGTCGGTCAGGATCCACGTGCCGGTCTGCACGACGTCGAGGTCCGCCGACTCCTGCCACGGGGACAGGACCGGGTCCGTGGCCAGCCACGGACGGTCGGTGAAGGCGTAGTCGCGGACGTCGGTCACCGGTGGCAGGCCGACCGACGCCCGCTGGGTGTTGAGCATGTCGCCGAACATCGCGTTCGCGATCTGGGCGTCCAGGTCCCACAGCGCCCGGTTGTCGGTCACGTCCGGCGGCAACGACTGCCCCCTCCGCGCGGGCGGGCGGCGGTGCGGCGACGGCAGGCTGACCGGTTGATGGCTCGCGTGCACGTAACGGATGCCCAGATTCTCGGCCACCGACCGCGCGCCGGCCGTGACCGGCAAGGGGCCGGTCGCCACCAGCGCGTCGCATCCCTCGGCCGCCGCGGCGACCGTGTCGAACTGCGCGGCCATCAACTCGGCCGCACGCTGCGCCAGGCCCACCGCCGACCCCGGCGTCACCGTGGTCACCAGCGGGCGCACCGGCCGGCCGGTCGGCACCATCTCCACGCCGAGTTCGGCCAGGCGCTTCGCGAACTCCTCGTCCGGAGGCGCGCACACCCGCCCCTCCGCTCCGAGTTCCCGCAACCGCACCGCGAGTCCCGCTATGGGTTCAACGCTCCCGCGCGACCCGTACGTCGACAACACCACACGCATTTCGTGATTCTCATTTCCGCAGGTCCCGGCTTTGATGGGTGATTCTGCGGTACGAGCGGGGTCTTGCCGCAAGCCCCCCGGTGCGCTATATGTTGATCATGGAAGGGGGGCGAGCACTCCGCCCCTTCCATGGATCTCCGTACGCGCGGTGAGCGAACACCCGCTCCACAACCCTGTGTTGCTGCCATGTCGCGCCCGATCGGGCCTACTTGGACTCGACTCGCCCGAACGCGTCAGGGCCGGTGGTCAGGGCGTCCCGCGCCTCTTGCCACGCGGTGTCGCCGGGGTGGAACTGGGTGCGGAGGTAGGCCGCGGTGAGCCGTCCGAGCGCGGCGACCCGTTCGGGGTTCTCGTCCGTGGTCTCGGCGGCGTCGTACCCACTGATCCCGCCGAGTCCGTGCTCCGCGTCGACCAGGCTGAGCAGCGTCTTGGGACCGGGAGCGAGGTGGTACGGGTCCGCGTGCCAGTCCGGACCCATCTCCGTGAAGTGCCGGGAGTCGTCCTTGTCCCCGGCGACGACCAGCGCCGGCGTGGTCATCTGGGAGAAGTCGGTGGTCCGGAAGACCGGGAACTGCTCGGCCATGGCCCCGGTCAGGATGTCACCTCCCCTGCCGGGGGCGGCCAGCAGGACACCCTGCTTGATCCGGGCCTCGAAAAGGTTCGCCTCCTGCCCGTCGTCGGGGTCGGTGAACCGGGCGCCCAGCAGGAGGGCGGCGGTGAAGCCGCCGAGCGAGTGTCCGGCCACGGCGATGCTGTCGTGGTCCATGCGCCCGCCGAGCTGGGGCACGGCGTTCTCGATCTCATCGAGCCTGTCGAGGATGTGGGTCATGTCCTCGGCGCGTGAGCGCAAGAACATGGGTGCTCCGGGGGTGTCCGCATGCAGGTGGCTGAGCGTCTTCGAGCTGAGGTGGGTGGGCTGGATGACGATGAAGCCGTGTTCGGCCCAGCGGTTGGCGAGCGGGGCGTAGCCGTTGAGCGAGGAGAGGTTGTTCGAGTTGCCGTGTCCGTGGGACAGGAGGATGACCGGCAGGTCGGTTCCGGTCGCCGGTGCGGTGACGCGTACCTGGAGGTCAACAGGACGCCCGGGCACGGGCAGCACCACCGGGCCGAACGAGAGCACGGGGGCGGGCGAGCCGCTGATACCGGTCATGGAAGTCGATGCGCTCACGATGCGTCTTTCCCTTCGGTTGTCCCTTGAGGGCCTCTGCCGCCGACCACCTGGAGGTGGGGCGCGTGAGGCAGGGAGGAAGGTCCGGCTTCAGCTAGACTGAAGCGGAACGTTGCTCCACTTACGATACGGAACGCTGCTCCGCTTTACAAGCGGAACAGCGCTCCGGCTTGTCGACGGCTACAGGAAGGAGAGAGCGATGCCCACTGCAGGCCACTCCGGAGAGGTGCCGGCCCCCAGCAAGCGGGCCGACGCGGTACGCAATCAGCAGAAGCTGCTTGCCGCCGCAGCCGAGGTGTTCGTCACCTCCGGCGTCGATGCGCCGATCCGCGAGATCGCGACCAGGGCCGGCGTCGGGATGGGGACGATCTACCGCCACTTCCCGACGCGGGCGGATCTTGTCGTCGCCGTCTTCCGCCACCAGGTCGAGGCGTGCGCCGAAGCCGGTCCGAGCCTGCTGGCCAGTGCCGGATCACCGCTCGCGGCGCTGCGCCAGTGGATCGACCTCTTCGTTGATTTCCTGGTCACCAAGCACGGCCTCGCCAACACGGTGCAACCGGACAGCAGCGGCTTCACCGCGCTCCACACGTACTTCCTCGACCGCTTGCTGCCCGTCGCCGAGCAGTTGCTCGACGCCGCTGTCGACGCAGGCGAGATCAGGCCCGGCACGCAGCCCTATGAACTGATGCGCGGCATCGGCAACCTCTGCATCGGATCCGACGGCGACCCCCGCTACGACCCTCGCCGACTGGTCGCGCTGCTTCTTCAGGGCCTCCAGCAACCGCAGACATCCCGCCCGGAGTGAGGACTGGGCATCGCGGACCCGCCGCCGCCCACCTCCGGCTGATTCGGACTGACACAGCCATCAGGCATCAAGCATCAGGCGCTCGAGCTGGACCGCACCCAGAGGCAGAACGGGTGGCCCACCGGGTCGTAGAGGACGCGTACATCCTCCTGAGGCTGGTAGTTCGCCAGGGTCGCTCCCAGCCCCAGGGCAAACTCAGCGGCTGATGACAGATCGTTCACCTCGATGTCCAGATGCATCATGATCTGTTGCTCGGCCGGGGTGGCAGGCCACGTCGGGGGTGTGAAGAGCGGCTCTGTCTGGAACGCCAGGCCGACACCGCCGTCGGGTGGTGCGATCTCCACCCAGCCCGGCTCTTCCTTCGTCACCGACCAGCCGAGCAGGGCCTGGTAGAAGCGCGCGAGCGCCTGGGCGTCCGGTGCGTCGACAGCGGTCGCGGACAACGTGAAACGCGGTTGGGGTCTCATGTCGTGTTGCTGCCCAGTTTTACCCGGCGGGCATCTGACGGCACGTCAAGAATCCCTTGCGTGTCGACAGCACGGTGCCGAGATCGGGACTTCGACCGACGGCATTTGCAGATTGGCACCCCTCGGATGAGTGAAATCTTCCGACAAAATCAGCGGCGCCTCGCGCATATGTGCTGTCTCGACTGCCTCGCATGGTGCGGTCATCCCTGATCAGTTCTCCGTCGCGATGCCGTCGCGACGTCGGTGATGAGAGGCCGGGGTCAACTCATGCGCAGCCGCAATCGGCAGTACCTCGTGTCCGTTGATCACTTGCGTGCCTACGCTGCCGTGCTGGTCCTCCTCTGTCACGGTACGCACATGATCTCTCCGCACCTCGGAGAGAGCCCGAACAAGGCCCCGCACGGCTGGCTGTATTCGGATAATCCCCTGGCCACCCTGGTGTTGGAAGGCCATACCGGGGTGGCCCTCTTCATGGTGCTCTCCGGATTCATCTTCACCATCGGCACCCTGGGCAAGGACATTCGCTATGGCCGGTTCCTGGGCAATCGGATGCTGCGGATCTTCCCGCTCTACCTGGCGTTGATCATTCTGGGTGTCGGCGCGCACAAGCAGGGTGCGGACCTGCTGGCCGTGCTCCAATCCCTGGCCGGTCTCGGAAACCTGCCCGGGTCCCTCGACCTGGGGGCCGTGTCGAGCATGTGGTGGGCCATCGCGGTCGAGTTGCAGTTCTATCTGCTGTTCCCGCTGCTCAGCAGGCTCCTCTCCAAGCACGGGCCGGTGGCTCTGTTCAAGCTCCTGGGGGCCATCGCCGTCATCCGAACCCTGGTGTGGGCCTCGGCCGCGGGCGGCATCAACGTGAACTCGATGCTCTACTACAGCCTCGCCGGCCGGATCGACCAATTCCTGATGGGCATGGTGGCCGCCTGGTTCTTCGTGCACCACCGAAAGTGGTTCCAGGGGGCGCTGAAGGTCGGAATCGCAACGGCCCTGGTCACCAGTGCGATCTGGGCCTTCAACCAGACCCACTCCTTCCAGGAAGGCCACGCCACACGTCTGCTCTGGGTCGACGTCGAAGGAGCCCTTTGGTCCCTGGTGGTGCTCACCTATGTGGCCACCGTCTCCTCGACCGGGATGGTGTCGAGAGGTATCGCCAAAGTCGGCGAAATGAGCTTCTCCGTCTATCTGCTCCACTACATGGTCGTCACCGTGTTCGTCTCCCGCCGCTGGGGGATCGAGCTGACAGGGCGCCCGGTGACGGATGCCTTCATCACTGCCTCGGCGGCGGTTCTGCCCATCACATTGACCGCAGCCGTGGTCACGTTCCATGGCATCGAACGCCCCTTCCTCCGATGGCGCCGCGCCTACCTCCTCCCGGACCAGCCCAAGGCCACCGCACACCCCCCTGCCCCCAAGGTCGCACTCGTGTCGCCCAGGTAGCGGCTGCACTACGGTTGGCCCACCATGCCTGATCTCCTCGGAATCAACCATCTGACCCTGTCCACGACGGACCTCGACCGGCTCTTGACGTACTACACCGAGTCGCTCGGAGCGACGCTCGCATTCGAACGCGCCGCGACCCCTTCTGATCCGCGGATCGCGGTCATCGATGTCGGTGGGGACGACCACCTGATGATCGTCGAGACCGCCACCGCCCCCACCACTGATCTCGACCCCCTGAACCAGGCGGGATGGGGGCTGCGCGTGGGAACACACGTGCAGCTGTGTGAGGTTCGCGAGCAGATCCTGGGTGCCGGGTGGCCGGTCGGACAGATCGAGACGCTGCCCACCCAGTGGACGATGACAGCTCGCGATCCCGATGGGCGCCCTGTGGATGTTCGGGCGCATCGCCCCCGCACCGCGTCGCCGCACCCAACCACTGGCTGAGGCTCGATCAACGCCGTACCTGCCTCGGCGGACACCGCAGGACACCGCACGGCGGCGCGGCTTCAGTCGGCCTGCATGCGGACCCGTTGCTCGGGCTTCGCGCCTTCCTGCATCAACTGCGAGCACCACACACATTCGTCGCCCGCATGCGGCGGGGCGTCCAACCAGTAAGCACCGGTGAGCAGTTGACCTTGGGGCGGGTCGGCGAGCGGACGTTCCGTGTCATCCATGACACGCCCAACGAGGGCTGACAGACGGGGTTTTGGGGGCGGCAACCTCTCCGCCCCGCAAGCCGTCCGTGCGCCTGAAGTTCCCTCTGCGCCGTCTTCAGCCGGGAGAGAACGGGTAGAAGGGGCGGCTTCGCCGCCGTCACCGCTTCACTGCAGCCCACCCCATCGGGCGTACACGACGGCGTTCGCCCCGCGGCGGAGCGGCTTTCGCTTGACGGGATCTGATCCGCCTACCTGCCCGCAGCCAGGGCAGACGTGCCAGCGGGGCGGCCTCCCAAGTGCCATGCCGATCAGGAGATCTCTGATACTCCTGAGCACTTGGTCGAGGAGCGGGCCTCGCCTCGTGAGGAGGGAGCACTCCGGGCGGGGCCCGCGCAGACACATCCATTGGATCTGGCAGTCTGCCCACCCCCATGCGGCACCGACTCCGCCCGGGGTGTTCCTGTAGGCAGCGTTCCACTTATGCCGTGCGTGCGGCGCAGTATTTCGGGGCATATTCATACGCGTGCCGAGCCACGTACCTGAGGAGGGCGTGAAGGATGGTTTCCGCCTCACCCCAACCGCTGCATGTGGATACGGTCGCAGGCCTCGGTCCTGTACTGATGCGCGTGTGCGGGGACCTGGACATGGATACCGCACCGTCGCTGCAAACCATGCTGGAGCCCTTCCTGGCCCAGAGGGTCGAGATGGATCTCGCGAACGTCACTTTCATCGACTCCTCCGGCGTCAACGTACTGCTGTCGCATCTCGAACAGTGCCGAGCAGCGGGCGGCGTCCTCGTCGTGCTTCAACCATCCCGGCCCGTTCAGCAAGTGCTCCAACTGCTGGGCGTGCACCGGCTGTTGATGGATCGACCCAGAACTGAAGGGGGGCAGGATCCGGGGGGCGATTTCCCTGGCCCTTATTGATCTCCGGCACCTACGACGTGGACTTGGCGCTCACATCGACAGCACCGGAGCCTGGGCGGCCCGGTACAGGTCCCGGACCTCGGGGAGTTGCTGGAAGCCGGCCGACTTGTACGTGGCGACGGCGCCGACATTGGAGCTCGGAGTGCAGACGACCGCACTCGACGAGCCCAGCTCGTGGAGTGCGGCCGCCGCGGCGACGCTGATCGCCTTGCCGTAGCCGTGACCGCGATGTTCCGGGTGCACGCCCATCGGCTCGAGCAACCCGGGCCTTCCCGGACCGGCCGACCACACCGTCACCACCGCCACCGCGTTGCCCCGGTCGTCGTACGCGACCAGGCACCGGGCGTCGGCGTACGGCAATCCGGCCGCCATCGCGCGCCAGCTCTCCTCCGTGAACGTCGGCCTTCCGAACGACGCCCGCTGCAGGGCGGCCCGCACGTGCGCCTGCTCCGGACCGGTCACCTCGATCCGCACACCTGGGTCCCGCACCGGCTCAGTGAGGTCGCGGCGCAGCGGCGTCCACGGCTCATCGGTGTCCCAGCCTTCCTCGGACAGCAGGTCTTGGACCAGTGCGCCCATCGGCGCCTCGACGGCCACTCTCCCCGCGATCAGTACGCCGCGCTCCGGCCCGGTCACGTCCTCAACAAGCCGCCGCGCCAACTCCTCGTCCCGCTGGGCGTCCGGCGCGATCGTCAGCCGCAACAGCTCGGGCTCGTCCAGCAGCCCGACGGCGAGTATCCGTCCCTCCCGGCTCCACGTCCGGACCGCCGCGGCCGTCGCCCGCGCACCGAAGCGCCAGAACCAGCCCAAGTCCCCCGGATGCAGTTGCATCGGCGCCCCGTCGTACTGCCACTCCCGCAGCATGCCCACAGCCTCGCTCAGCCCGTCGACTCCCGGCTCACTCAACACAATTGGCATACGCCCGATCACACACCACCGCACCGACGGTCCGCACCCTGTTTACGACCGCCTCCTCCGACCAGCAGCCGGCGGGCCGTGCATGATCGGACACGTGACACACGGACGTCAGGCTCACGGATAGGGTCGAGGCCATGACATCCGAACTGCCCCAGACGCTGGCCATGGCGTTCCTGGAATCCCAGGAGATCACCACGACCGACTGTCGCCGGTGCGGCACCGAGGTGTCGGGCGTCAACGGCCGCTACGCATGCGGGGTGTGCGGGTGGGTCAACAACTGGACTGAAGGCCACAACGAACTGCCCAGCGGCGACAGCGACATCTAACGCTCGCGCACACCTACACCTACACCTACACGTACACGTACGCGCACACTTTCAGTCGGCCAGGCCGCCGGCGAACGGCATCGTCCGCCATTGGTCGACGGCAGGGTTCAAGTACTCCAGGAGCACGGGGAGTTGTGGCGCGAGCGCGAGGGCGGTGAGAGCCCTGAGCATCCCCACGGCGTTCACGAAGCCCAGGACGTCCTCCCTCAGCGGCCTCATGCCGTGGCGCTGTGCGCCGCGGTTGTAGGCGGATTCGAGGTCGGGCCCGAGGGCGGCCAGGTCCCACTCCACGGGGCCCAGCGTGACCAGTTCGAAGTCGGCGTAGAGGTCTCCGTCCACCCCGGAGAAGATGTTCGCGGGCGGGGAGTCGCCGTGGACGGGCTGGAGGTCGACTCCTGGGAACGCCTTCTCGAAGGCCGTGCGTGAGCGCACGAGAGGTTCCAGGACCTGCCACTCGCGGCGTGCGCGGTCCAGGTCGGCCGGGCCGAGGAGGTCGGGGCGCTTCTCGAACAGAGTGAGGCTTTCCGCGATGACCTGCGGTTCGGCCGCGGACAGAAACGACAGTCGGCCCGGGTAGGCACGCATCGCCGCGTGCAGGTCCGCGACGATTTCGGAGTTCGCCGCGTAGTCGGGCTCTTTGCCCCGGTCCTCCTCGACGAACTGCCAGAACGTCATCGAGAGTCCGTCACGCCGGACGGGCTCCCGTGGCACGAGAGGACTCGGAGGAATCACCGGGGTTCCCTGATCCGCGAGCCACCGCGTCACGTCCAGCTCCGCCCGCTGGCGCCGCGCCAGGGAATCGAGGTCCGCGTTGTGGGGCAGGACGGTGGGAATCCGAGCCACGACCGGTGACGGCGCGAGGTGGACCACGACGGAGAACAGATCATGAAGCACCCTGGCATCAGTCACGGTGACCCCGAGGTCACGTCCCGTTCCGACAGCCGCGTCAACCGCGGCGGAGGTGCGGCGGGCGATCTGCTGCTCGGTCACGAAATCGGTCACGGCTCGATCGTTCCATGCTCGCAGGGTCAATGGAACAACGCAGGTCACCGTGGGCGCACGCCTCTTCAAGCCGCCCCTCATGGCTGAAGAGGTTGCCCAGGTTCAGCCAGAGGTCCGTCCGCCCGGCGTTGATCGCCTCGCCATAGACACGCTCGGCTTCCGCCGGGCATGCCAGATCCTCCAGGAGCAAGCCCAGATTGCCGCAGGCGTCCAGGTCCCCGGAGGCCATGACGCTGCGGTAGGTGTCCACCGCCTCCTCGAGATGCCCGGCCTCCGCCACGTACACGGCAAGGTTGTAGACCGCGCCCGGCACTCCCCGGTCGACTGCCCGCCGAGCGGCTTCCACGGCAGCGTCCATGTCACCGCTCTCCGCCTTGAGCCTCGTGCTGTCGGCGCACGATCTCGGTGATCCAGGTGGGCGCGAACGGTGAGGTGCAGCCGGGGGACGTCGGGTAGTCCTTGAGCACCTCAAGGCGCTCGCCGATGTCGATGGCACGGGCGCGGTGCTCCGCGTGCTCGATGCCGATCTGAGCCAGGCAGTGGTTCATCGCCCACTGCAGGCGGTCCGGGGCGTCTTTCATCTCCGCCTCGATGACGTCGAGCAGACCGGGGAGGTCGAGGTCATCGGGCTTCTTCGCCACGCGTTCGGTGGTCAGCGCCCAGCCGGCGCTCGCGACCACGGGATCGGGGTCGGCGGACCAGGCCAGGCGCAGTGCTTCGGAGTGCGGGTTCTTCTTCACCACGTAGTTCACGAGCCAGTCGTGCACCTTCGGCGCGCGCGCCTCGCGCACCATGGCGTCCAGCTCGTCGCGCTCGAACGCCTTCGGGCGGCAGATCAGGAGCGCCAGCAGTCTCGCCGCGGTGTCATCCGTCTCCCAGAGCCGACGGGCGAGTTCCTGCTGGGTCTTCAGCCGCTTCGCGAGGGCGCGCAGTTTGCCGAGGTTCACACCGTGATCGTCACCGTGCCTCTCGTTCACCGCGCGTGCCTTCGGGTCCTCGAGCTCGGCCAGCTCGGCCATCACCTCGGCCACCGTCGTCTCGGCCACCTCAGCCTCCTGTCCATGACGTACGAGATCAGCCTACGAGGGATGCCCGTGTCCCAGAGGGCCAGGAGTTCGTTGGCTATGGCCACGGCTGGCAGCGCGTCCTGGGGGTGGCGTGTCGAGTGCACGCCCACAGTACGAGCCCGAGGCAGCTGAACGCGGCGCCCAGTGCGCATACGGCGCCCCAACCGGCCACCGTGTAGAGGGAGGTCGCGGCAATGGCGCCGGTGGCGCTGCCGATCGAGTAGAAGACCATGTATCCGCCGATCAGCCGGCTGCCGGCGTCCGGGTGCAGGGCGTAGATCAAGGTCTGATTGGTGACATGGACGGCCTGCACGGCGAGGTCGAGAAGGATCACGCCGACGAACAGGGCCCAGAGCGAGCTGCGGGTGAAAGCCAAGGGCAACCAGGAGGCGGCGAGCAGCGCCAGGGCTATGCCGGTGGTCCGCCGGGAAAGTCCGCGGTCGTTCAGGCGGCCCGCCACGGTCGCGGCGAGCGCGCCGGCGACACCGATCAGACCCAGCGCCCCGATCGCGCTGTGGGACATGAAGTACGGGGCTTCGCTGAGCGGCAGCGCGACGCTGCTCCACAGGGTGCTGAAGGCGGCGAAGACCAGCAGGCCGAACAGGGCTCTGAGCCGCAGCAGTCGTTCCCGTGCGAACAGGGTGATCGTGGAGCGCAGGAGCTGTCCGTAGGACAGGGTTGTCGGCGGAGCCTCACCGTGGCGCGGCAGGACCCGGTACAGGACCAGGGCGAGCAGAGCGGTGAGAGATGCCGAGGCGAGGTAGACGGAGCGCCAGCCCGCGAGATCGGCCATGAGGCCGGATGCGGTGCGGGCGAGCAGGATTCCGATGACCACGCCGCTGGTGACCAGACCGACCACCCGTCCGCGCTGGGCGGCAGGTGCCAGTGATGCCGCGAAGGCCACCAGCGTCTGCGTGACGACGGCGAGCAGCCCCGTCACGGCCATGCCCGCGAGCAGAATCGCCGCGGTGCGGGCGGCGGCCACCACGGCCAGGGCCAGTACCAGGAGCAGCAGTTGGGCCACGATGAGCCGTCTGCGGTCGGCCATGTCGCCCAGCGGCACGAGGAAGAAGAGTCCAAGCCCGTATCCGACATGCGTGAGGGTGACCACGCTGCCGACAAGTGCCGGGCTCATGGCGAGGTCGTGGCCCATGGTCACCAGGAGCGGCTGGGAGAAGTAGACGTTGGCCACGGCGGCCCCGCAGGCGACGGCGAACAGTGTGACGACGCCACGTGACAGGACGAACGCGGCGCCTTCCCCGCGTTCTTGGCCCTCGGTCCGTCGCGTCGCAGCCTCGCAGTTGCCGGGCATCAGCACTCCTCCGCACATCTGGTTGCATGTTGCTACTACAACTGACGACGGCGACGGTAGCCTCTTTTGGTAGCATGTTGCAACCGCAGTGAGAGTAGTGAGGGACGCAATGGTCACCAGGACGCGCTTCGACGACAGCGAATGCCCCGTCGCCCGGTCGGTGGACGCGATCGGCGACTGGTGGTCCCTGCTGATCGTGCGGGACGCCTTCGACGGAAGCCGGCGCTTCGGGGAGTTCCAGCGCAGCCTCGGCGTGGCGAAGAACATCCTCACCGCGCGGCTGCGCACCCTCGTCGCCGGTGGCGTCCTCGAATCCGTCCCTGCCTCGGACGGCAGCGCCTACCGCGAGTACGTACTGACTCCGAAGGGCAAGGCACTCTTCCCCGTCATCGTGGCACTGCGGCAGTGGGGCGAACAGAACTTCTTCGCCCCCGGCGAACCACACTCACAGTTGGTCGACCGCCGAAAGGGGCAGAGCCTCCGTGGACTGGAGGTGCTGTCCGCGGACGGGCGACGACTGGACCCCGACGACACCACGGTCCACAAGATCTCCTGACCGCGCGGCGCGGCGATTCCCTTCGGCAGGGCAGCATCGCGAAGCCCCCGGCCGCGCGCGGCCGGGTGGCCGGGGCGGGCGGGGGCAGGCGAGCAGGCGCGGTCAGTCAGGCAAGGCCGGAACCCGCGAGGTTGTACCACTTGCCGCCCCGGCCGTCGGAGTCCAGGTCGATGTAGATGCGGCTGTCGCCGGTCAGGCCCTTGCGCCCGATGACGGCCTTGCTGTTGCAGTCGATGTTGGCGACGTCCTGGGCGTTGACGCGCTTGGTGAAGTTGCAGCGGGACCGTTGCACGGTGACGCTGCCCCGGTCCACGCGCATCTCCACGATGAAGGCGTCGACCTTCCGGGCACCGCCGCCGTCCAGGACGCGGCCGCTGCCTTCAGCCCGAAACCTCGTCTGGGTCCAGCCGATGCAGTTCGCGTACTCGATGTCGATGTTCTCGCCGGACGTGTCGAGTTCCTTCATCCACGTCTTTCCGCACCGCAGGCCATGCACCCCGCCGGCCTGCGCCTGAGGCGCGGTGACCAGCACTCCTCCGGCAGCCAGTGACAGGGACATCAGTGTGGTGGTGAGAAGCTTGCGCTGATGTGACATCAGATAAACCCCCGTTGTCGTTGCGTTCCGTTCCGTCCCGCTCCGTTCCCCCGAGTTACGCGTTTCGCGCGAGTCACGGCGGAGCCAGGCCCGATGTATTGATCCCAACAGGGGCCGCCAACAGATCGCTATCATGCAGCCGACGACAAGGCCGCCTTCGCCCCCTGCCGGCGAATTGCTCTGGTGAGAGCAGGGATGATGGACACAGCTGTGTGCACGCGCCGCGCAGCCGAAGGGGACCGGGGCGCCTATCGCCGCGGGCGCAGATGGGGACTCCTCAGCTGTGGTGCCCTGCTTGCCATGCTGTTCGTCCTGCTCGTCGTACGGCTGACAGGACTCGACGCGGGAAGCCCGCTCGCCGTGCCGGTGGTGTTGTTCCCCTATGCCGCTGTGACCAGCGTGCTCGCCCTGAGCGCCATGATCGCCGTCCCCGCTCTTCGCTCGCGCCGATCGGTCACCGTCGCCGCGCTGCTCGCAGCTGCGTACGTTGCGCTGCTTGCACCACGGTTCATACCGCACCACCAGCAGCAAGTACCGCCGCAGGCGCCGGAGTTGCGAGTGGCCACCCTCAACACCCACGTCGGCAGGGAGGACGCGCGTGCGCTGGTACAGCTGGTGAAGTCCGAACGGATAGACGTCCTGGCCGTGCAGGAGCTGCCGTCCGCTGGGATTGCCGCGCTCGCCGAGGCCGACGTGGACAAAGTTCTGCCGTACCAGGAGCTCCATCCCGAGCACGACTCCTCGCTCTACTCTCGGATTCCGTTGGAGCACGGCGGCCCGCTGAAGGCGGACACCGCCTGGCCCCAGACCACCGCACACGTGACGGTCGCGGGACGAGCCGTACGGCTGGTGGCCGTTCACACGTACTACCCGCTCGGTGACGCGAAGCGCTGGGACCGGGACCTCACCGCCCTCACCTCCGTCGCCCGCGACAGCGGCCCCGACACGGTGTTCTTGGGCGATTTCAACGCCTCTCTCGACCACGCTCCGATGCGCGACCTGCTCGCATCGGGCGGGCTCACGGACACACATGCCGAACTCGGCAAGGGCTGGGCCCGCACCTGGCCTGCCGACAAGGGCCTGTTGCCACCCCTGGTGCAACTCGACCACGTCTTGCACGGCTCCGGTCTGGCGGGCATCTCGGTCGGTGAACGGACCGTACCGGGCACTGACCATCGCGCGGTCATCGCCACGCTGGCACTGCTGCCCGCCGAAGAACGTTGGCGGGAGAGGTCAAAAGGGAGCCCTTCATGACACCGCACTCGGCGAACGAACACAGCTGGACTCTGTACGGGCAACGACAGTTGGACCACGGATACTCGCCGGCCGTGCCGGACCGCATCGACTGGGGGTTCTGGTCCGGTGTCGGGCCCGGAGCCGAGGCTCTCGGCGACATCCGCGGCAAACGCGTGCTCGACATCGGATCCGGCCCCGGTCACCACGCCGTCCACCTGGCCCGCGCCCATGAAGCGCTCGTGGACGGCATCGACCTGTCCCCCACCCAGCACCAGCGCGCGCTGCGTGCTCACGGCTCGGAGCCGGGCGTCCACTTCGTGTGCGCCGATGTCGTCGAGCATCTGCGTCACGCGACGCCGTACGACGCCGCCTACGGCATCCGCACCTTCGGCTGCATCGACCCACACCACCTGCTGCCTGCGCTGCGACACGGACTGGCCGACGGCGCTCCCCTCGTCTTCTCCGCCCTCCACACCGGCGGAGACGGCCAAGGGCCGTCCAACGAGGTGGCGCCGCGCCAGGAGTTCATCCGCCTGCGCGACGAGGAGCCCATCCCCACACTGATGAGGGTCCTCGCCCCGCACCTCTGGCGAGATCTCCTGACCGACCACGGGTTCCGGGTGGAAACGACCGAACTCCTCACCGCCCCCGACGACGACAACCCTGTGATCGTCCAGCTCATCCAGGCCCGACGCCACCGCGTCGCCGCCCCGCCACGCGTGACCAGCCGCCCACGGACCGACCGGCCCCCCACGCCCCACGCCGCGCTCGGCGTCGGCGCCATCGTGTTCGGTGAGCGCGGCCTGCTGCTGGGACGGCACCGGCTCGGCACCTGGGAGCTTCCCGGGGGCACCGTCGAGCCGGGCGAGTCGCTGCACGACGCCGTGGTGCGCGAACTCTCCGAGGAGTCAGGGCTTGTCGCACAGACCGAAAGCGTGGCTCTGCTGGGAACACTCGTCGATCATGTTGCCGAGGTCGTCCGGATCACCGTGGGCGCCGTCGTCACGGCATGGCACGGCGAACCCTCCGACCAGCCCGACGAGCCCGTGGGCGACTGGCGGTGGTGGCCCCTGGACGCGCTGCCACAGGGCCTTTTCGAGTGCAGCGCCCAAATCCTCACCGCCTGGCGGCCCGACCTGCCCATCGACCACCCACCGGCACGGTTCACCCCCTACGCCAGGCTCAGTCGGCGTGCAGGATCCGAAAGCGATCAAGGTCCGCCGGGTCTCGGTCAACGACTTGGATCGGCGTCCGGGCCCATTGCCACACGCTGATACCGGGCGTGCGGGAGAACTGGATCTGCCCGCGGGTGCCTTCGACTTCGACGCGCGGCCAGGCTTCGGCAACGCGCGCCCGGTCCGTGCCGTGAGAGCGCAGCACATCGGCGAGGACGGCCACCGTGTCGTAGCCCTCGAAGGCGACGAAGGAAGGCGCTTCGGCCAGCCGCTCGCGCAGGGCCGTCTCGACTCGTGCACCCAGCGGGCCGAAGCGCTCGGGCAAGTAACGCAAGAACGGGATCGCGGCGCCGTCGCCGCCCAGCAACGTCGCCCATTCGGCGAACTCCGGTTGCCCGGCCGGAGCACCGATCATGATCTCGGCGAGACGCTGGTCCCGGCGGACCGACTTGACGATCGGCACCGCCGGCTCCGGGTGGCCGACCAGGAGGAGCAGGGCTGTGGCGCGATGGTCGACGAGTTCGTCGCACATGGCCGTGGGAGTGAGCGCGCGCATATCGAGTTCGATGACGGTGCCACCGCGTGGAGCGAGGTGGTCCCGCAGAATGCGGGCCCCTGATGCCCAGTAGACACTCGGCTCGGCTGCTACGGCGATGCGGCTGTGGCCCGCGCCCAGGAGGAAGTCCGCGTAGGTCTGCCAGCCGCGGGACTGCGGCGGAGCGAGGCGCGCGACCCATTCCGTCGGCTGTTCGGTGAGGGCGTCGAGCACCGCTGACGAGCACAGGAACGGCAGGCCGATGGCGTCCGCCCTGGCGGCAGCGGTGCGAGCGACGACGCTGTGATACTCCCCCGCCAAGGCAGCCACGCCCAGGGCAGCCAATTCGTCCACGGCCGCCGCGGCCCTCTGTGGATCGGCCGCGGTGTCTCGGACGACGAGCTCGAGTGGTCTTCCCGCGATCCCGCCGGCGTCATTGACCTCGCGAACGGCCAGCTCGAGTCCGGCGAGCAAGTGCCGGCCCGCCTCGACCCAGCCGGGCCGAGTCAGCGGAACGAGAGCGCCGATCCGTGGGCGCACCTGGGTGACCATGCCGGACATTGGATCGGCCACCATCGCCGGCAGGCAACCGATTATTCGTTCACTGAGCTGCCAGGCTTCGAGCAACCTTCCCTTGGGGGTTACGTGGCCCGCCGGTTGCCGCTGTCGTCGCAAGGCAGGTCGGCTGCCTCGTGGTGCGCGAGGAAGTCTCGGGTGGCTTGCCGTTCGACCTCTGCGATCGCGGTGGGTTCGACACTGATGATGCCGCCGAAGGGCCGGTCGACGTCACGGATGATGCACAGGGTCACCGTCAGGAGGGCGGTGATCACAGTGAGCACGATGAGCTGGCCGCGGTTGTTCTTGCGGGGCAGGCAGATGGCGAGAGCAACGACGGTGATGGCGAGGGTGGCGAGCAGGAACCAGAAAATGGCGCTGGGGATGCTGGCGGTGGCCTGGGTGAGGCGTTCCTCGCGTTCGTCGGACCGTTTGTTGTCGGCGGCGATCAGCATGCCGAAGACAGGCTTGCCTTCCAGATCCCCGAAGGAGCGGCGGACGTCGGTCGACCACACGCTGGGTGCGTCCGAGCCGCTGCCTTCGGCCATGGCGGACCATTCCTGGGTGCGTACGGCACGGGCGTAGCAGACGGCGTCCGCCTGGATCCGTCCCCGCTCTGCCATCGGCGTGTATTCGCCGATCTCGGTGAGCTGGTCAAGTGCGCGGGCCTCGCCGCGCGATGCGACCTCGGCCTTGCCGTAGGACCCGGAGGCGGTGACCAGCACGAAGGCCAGCAGGAGGACGGTCAGGGTCAGCAACGGACCGACGAGGTCTTTGACGGCCATGCCGGTGTCGTCGTCGGGCATCAGGCGGGGCCGCAGGAATCGGTTCGCCGCAAGCCCTGCGAGCAGAGCGAGTACGGCGACGACGATGACTAGGACCACAGCAACCTCCTGAGCAGGCGAAAGACCCCGCCAGTTGCGAGAATCCGCCGTGATCATGACCGGTTCCGCGACGCCCGAAAGCGCGAAACGTCCGCTCGCCCTCGAACGAGCGAAGCACTTGCGCCGGAAGCCTCACCGCCGCGGGACGCCGTCGCGCGAGAGCAAGGGCTCAAGGTTGCTCAGAGCGGCGAAAGCACCATGAGGATCTCGTCGCGATCGTCGCCCGCGGCGAGCCGGAGGGCACCGGGCCACCGGCCGACTTCCTTCCACCCGAGCCGCCCGTAGAAGTCCTCCAGGCCAACGCCGCCGCGTGCGGCCAGGTGCAGCTGTTCCAGACCCATCTCGTCCCTGGCGACCCTGCGCACTTCCCGCATGAGGTCACGGCCGACACCACGCCCACGTACGGAGGTGCGGGTCTGGACGTGGTGCAGCGTGCCCCAGTGCGCGATCAACTCGAACCGGTCGCGACGGACGTTGAGCCAGCCTGCGAGTTCGCCGTCCACGGTCGCCGTGAGGAGTCGACTGGTGTCAGGGGACAGCAGGTCGACGATGCGATCGAGGGCCGGAACCGCCGTGGCGGCATCTACAGGGGGAAAGGGGAAACCGGCCGCCCCGCCCGCGTTGGTGACCTCGACCCAGCACTCGGCGAGTGCGTATCGGAGCCGGGAGGTGACGTCGCTCGGCGAGGTGAGCTGTTGGAAGGCGAGTGCGTCTGCGGCCATTCCGAGATCATGACACCCTCCTCGGCTACAGAACCCGGACCTCGGCCTCGGGGAGCTTCGCCCACCAGTGGTTGTACCGGCTGTAGACCGCCGCCTCGCGGTCGTCGAGGAGGGCCTTCAAGGACTGGGCCTCCGCGCCGAGTCCGTCCCAGGTTGCGGGTGTCAGGGGGTGGAAGGCCGTGGCCTCTATACCGGCGTCCACCGGGCGCCACACACCGGCGACATGACCGTCCACCAACAAGGTGGGCAGTACGTCGCCGTTGCGCCGGATCACCCAAGGCCGGTACGCCGGGGGTATCACCCGGCCGCGGTCGGCGTACGCCAGCAGAATGCTGTCCCACATGGCCATCAGTCGAGGAGGAGCGGGAGTTTCGGCGGGCGGCCGCGGAGCGCCCGGGAGGTCGAACAGCACGCCCCCGTCCGGACCTTGGAGCTGCTCAACGGCGTCGCCCAGGGCAAGGAGCGCCGCGCGGGCGGATGTCCGCTGCACCATGGAGAACTGCGCCACGTCCGCGACCGACGCGGGCCCGAACCCTGCCAGGTAGCGCAGGATCAGAGTCCGCAACGCAGGGGGGTCCACAGCCCTCCCCACAGGCACGGGGCCGCTCGGGGCCGCGACGAAGGACGGTCGGAGGCCGAAGGACCAAGGCGCGTCCGTCGGGGCATGGTGCAACGCCGCGTACGCCTTCAGCCCCCACCACGCCCCGTCCTTCTTCTCGGCTCCGAGCCGCTCCTCGACCCATGCCTGCATCTGTGCCGAGGTCCGCGGCCGCCGGGCGAAGTCCAGCAGCTCCGGCACCAGTTCGTCGGCGTCCGCAGGGCTCAGCCCCGTGGCGGCGAAGCGGTCGCCGAGCCGGGAGGCGTACAGCGTGGGCTGCATCGCTGCGCGAAAGGCGGGGTAGTCCTCGGCGTGCACCGCGTGCAGCGTGATCCGCATCAGGGTCGCCTTGACCACTGACCGCGCGGTGAACGCGGCGTCGAGATCGGCGGCAGCGAAACCGGTGAGCCGGTTCCACAGGGCGATGTACGGCGAGGCCGGGTGCTGCGCCTGGAGCGCGACCACGCGTCTTACCCCGTCCTGGACGGTCAATGGCTCACGTTCCAGGAGCAGTTGGCGGCCGAGTGTTGCGCGGTTGAGTTCGCGTGCGGTGATCATCACAGTTCAGGATTCTGCCCTCCCCGCACTCGTCGGACGTCGCACTCAGCCCATCAGGCGGATGCCCGCCGACCAGACGTCGGGCCAAGCGCGGCGCCCGGATCGGTGAACTGGCTCTACTCCGGGGCGACTTGACGACCAAGACCGCTCAAGCGCCGCGCAGAGCCTTCCAGTCGTCCTCGAGAATGGAGTACTGGACGATGTCATGCCACACACCGTCCACATGGCCGTAGTGTCGCAGCCGCCCCTCCCGCACCATGCCGGCCTTCTCGATGGCCCGCTGCGCAGCGATGTTGGACGGCATGAACCCCGACCAGACGCGGTGCAGTCCTAGCCGGTCGAAGCCCAGGACGCCCAGCAGGAAGCCGATCTCGACGCTGTGGCCCACGCTCACCCGGTCGGCGCGCAGAGCCAGACCCACCTCTGCGCTGCGGTAGCCGACGCGGACCATCCCGCCCTCGGCCGACTGGTCCTCGACGATCAGCTTCGCCGAGCCGATCAACTCGCCCGTGGCGATCTCGCTGACGCCAAGTCGGTAGTGCGTCCGAGGTGTCCGCCTGGCACCCGCCCTGGCCTGCTCGACCAGCGCCGCGGCGTCGGGGCGCCGAAAGGGCGGCATACCGAACTCGCGGGTCGTACGGGAGTCGCCGAAGATGCCGAGCACCCCCTCCACGTCGCTGGGCAGGAACTCCCGCAGTCGCAGCGTGGCGCCTTCGATGAGTACGGCACGCTGCTCCGACTCCCGCGGTGGACGTTCGTCGACCCGCGTCCGGCGCGGCTCTCGCGGAGCCCACAGGTGGGCTTGCGCCCGCTCGGCTTCCAGGCGGTCCGTCATCTGTTGACTCCTTGGTGATGGTCTGTCGGGCCGAACGACACGCGCGTGACCCAGAGTGGTTTGCGCGAGCGGATCGCAGGAAGAACGTTGGCCAGTGGCAGGACCCACCCGCAGAGGAAACCCCGGCCCCGTGGTTCGCGAACTGCTCGCACGGCGACGATGTTCGGGTGCACCGTGCGCAGCTTCCGCTGTTCGGCCGGTGTCATCCCCCAGAGCATCGGCGGCGGCCGGTACCCGGCGGGGTAGCGCCACCGGCCCCGTGCGGTGCGGGCGACCATCCAGGCGGGCGGGGTGTCGAAGACCAGCTCCGCTCCCGGGAAGTGAGCGGCGCACTGCTCGATGAGCCGGTGGACCACGTCCCGCGGGAGATACATCAGCATCCCCTGGGCGAGGATCAGCACCCCGCGCGAGGCGTCGACCTCGTCCATCCACCGCATGTCGGTGGCCGAACAGGACAGCGTGCGGTGGCGCGGCGCGTCCGGCAGCAGCCGCTGCCGCAGCGCCGCGACCTCGGGCAGATCGACCCCGAGCCAGCGCACCCTGCCGTTGTCCACCCGCCAGAACTGGGTCTCCAGACCCTCCCCGAGCGAAACGACCGTGCCGTCCGGGTGGTCGCTGAGGAAGCGGCGCACCTCTCGGTCGTAGCACCGTGCCCGTACCGCCATCCCTTGTGCCAGGCCCCAGTTGCCGGTGCCGAACCGCCGTTCAAAGGGGTAGTCGACGGCGTCGATCACCTCGATCGCCTTCGGGTCAAGCAGTGCCGAGCCAGGGTTCTTCGCGGCCAGAGCGCGGTGGTGCAACGTCCATAGCGTCGTCTCGGCGACGCCGTCCAACTCGGCCTTCCGCTTCTGTCCGTCCATCCGGCGATGGTCACAACACCGGCGGCGGCCCAGCAAGGAGCGTCACTCCTGCGAGCGTATAGATCACTCCTTCAGTTGGGATTTCTTATCGTGGAGGAACGTTCCCGGCCTTGAGCGCTCCGCTGCGGCGCGCTGTTGACCCGCGTCACACCGGCCCGTGTGGTTCCCTGCACAGACCGTGGGGGTTCGCTCCGACCATGGGCTTGCATCGCGGGCGTGCCCGCGACATTGAACGCCATGGTGAACGGCGAGCGGTCGTTGAGGCGTTCGACCCAGCCGTGGCCGTCCAGCGCCTCCCCGCCCGCCCTCGCCATAGGCGCCCAAGGGCATGGGAAGCTCCGGCAAGGTCGTCGAACCGAGGCCGTGAGATTCGCCGTCATCAGACGGGCGTTGGCCAGGACGAACTCCTGCCGGTCGACCCCGAGGCCGACCTTGGCCTCCTCCACCTGGTGGCCGAGGGATTCGAGCAGACGCACCGTACAAGAGAGAGCCTCGGCCACCGGTGTGGTGGTGCGGCGTCCGCCCCATGCCTGGGTGAGGACGCCGATCCGCAGCGTGCCCGGGTGGCGGGTGACTTCCTCCGCGTACGGCCGGGACGGCTCCGGGACGGCTCCGGGACGGCTCCGGGACGAAGTAGGGATCACCCGGTTCGGGGCCGCGGATCTGGTCGAGCAGGGCCGCGCTGTCGCGCACTGTGCGGCTGACGCTGCCGTGCACGGCCAGGCCGTTGAAGATTTCGTCGATGTCAGGGCCCATGGAGACGCGTCCGCGAGTGGGCTTCAACCCGAAGAGGCCGTTGTGGGCGGCGGGGATGCGGAGCGAGCCCGCGGCGTCGGTGGCGTGTGCGATCGGGACCACCCCGGCGGCGACAGCCGCGCCCGCGCCGCCACTTGACCCGCCCGCGCTCCGCTCCAGGTTCCAGGGGCTGCGGGTCGCGCCGTACAGGACTGGTTCCGTCGTGATGCTGTAGGCCATCTCCGGTGTCGCGGTGCGCCCGAACGTCACCAGGCCTGCGCGGCGGAAGCGCAGCGTCAGGGAGGAGTCGGCGCCCGCGACGGCGCCGGCCGCGAGACGACTGCCCAGCTCCGTTCGCCTCCCGGCCATGGAGACTCCGATGTCCTTGATCAAGAAGGGGACCGGCCAGTGGTGTGCTGCCGGGGCTGGGCCCGTCGTCCGCCTGCCATGTCTCCACGACGGTGTTGATCTGCGGATTGACCGCCTGCACGGCCTCGCGTGCGGCTGCTTCCAGTTCGGCGGGGGTCACCTCGCCTCGGGCCACCAGCTCCGCGAGCCCGACCGTATCGCTCCCACCCGGCGCGGCAGGTGATCGAGAAGCGCAAGGCCCACCAGACCCGCAGGCTGGTCGGCATGTGCGCCGAGGCCGGGCTGGCCGGCCCCGAACAGGCCGCGGCCGAGATCAGCTTCGTACTCGAAGGCGCGCAGGGCAGCACGCAGAACGGCAGCGTCGATCACGCCGGGGGTCGACTGATGAGGATCATCGAGGGGGTCGTCGATCAACTCCGTTCCCGCTTCGACGTATCCCGGTCGACCGCCCACTGACCTCCTTGCGGTCCTCGCGCGAGGATGTGGAGGAACAAGACGGCCATGACGGCGACGCCTGCCCACATGGCCTGCTGCCAGCCGTCGACGAACGACTCCTGGGCGGCGCGGATCAGCGCCTGGGCATGGGTCCCGGCTCCGTCCGCGGCCCCGATGGCGTTGGCGACGCCTTCGCGTGCGGTGTCGGCGGCGCCCTGGGGAACGCCCGCGAGCTGGGTGTCGATGGCGCTGCGGTAGCCGGAGGACAGCAGCGCGCCGAGCAGAGCGACGCCGAGCGCGGTGCCGAACTCCCGGGTGACGTCGTTGAGGGCGGAGGCGACGCCCTGGCGCGCACGCGGCAGGGAGCTGGTGATGGCCTCGGTCGAGGGCGTCATCGCAAGACCCATGCCGGTCCCCATGGCCAGCATGCCGGGAAGGACGGAGAGGTAGCCGCCGTCGACGGAGACGAAGGCCGCCATGAGCGCCAGACCGGCGCCGGCCGACGCGATTCCTGTCGCCATGGTCGACCGGGCACCGATGCGCGCGGCCAGCTTGGGGGCGAGGCCGGAGGCCATCATCATCAGTACGGCCATGGGCATCAGTGCCAGCGTGGACAGCAGACCCGACCAGCCGAGCACGGCCTGGAAGAACGGGAAGAGGACCACGAAGATGCCCGCCTGGACGCCGAAGACCACCAGGAGCGTGATCGAGCCGCCGGCCAGCGAGCGCTCGCCGAACAGGCGCACGTCCAGGAGCGCGGCATCCCGGCGGCGCAGCTCCCAGGCCACGAAGCCGACGGCGGCGACGAGACCGATCACGAGGCCGAGCAGGGTTGCCGGGGCTGTCCAGCCCCGCTCGGGCCCCTCCTGCAGTACGAAGATGAGTCCGACCACCGCGACGACGGAGGTCACCGCGCCGACGGTGTCGAAGCTGTGCCCGGACTTCTCGCGGGAGTTGGGAACGGACCGCAGCGCCATGACGAGGGCCACGACGACCAGCGCGACGGGCAGGACGAACAGCCATCGCCAGCTCGCCACGTCGACCAGGGCGGCAGAGAGGAACATGCCCAGGATGCCACCACCACCGGCGACGCCGGTCCACACACCGATCGCCCGGCCGCGTTCTTCCTTGGGGAACGTCGACGTGATGACGGCCAGCGTGATGGGCATGATCATTGCCGCACCGACGCCGCTGAACAGGCGTGCGGCGAGCATGACTTCGGCCGACGAGGCCAGGCCGGCCACCACGTTGGCGGCGCCGAAGACGGTCAGCCCGGCGAGCAGCATGGGTTTGCGGCCCCAGCGGTCGCCGAGCGCGCCGAGCGGCAGGAGCAGGGCGGCCAGGGTGAGGGTGTAGATGTTGATGATCCACAGGATGGTGCTCTGCGATGCGCCGAAGGCGAGCGCGAGGTCGGGCTGGGCGACGTTCAGCCCGGACACCGAGGCGATCACGGCCATCAAGGCGATACAGACAGCGATCAGAACGGTGCGGCGCCGGCGCGCGTCCGGCACGCCCGCTCCCGTGACCGCTCCTGTGACCGCTCCCGTGATCGCTCCCGTGACGCCGCTGGGATCAGCAGCACTCAGCTGTGGAGGCTGGTTCGTACTCATGGATTCCTCTCCAAGGGCATGCGGAAATCAGCGCCGGATCAACCGATGGGCGGCGGGGTGATGGGCCAGGAGTTGAGCGCGCGAGGGCTCAGGTGCGGGTGAGGTCGCGCTGTGCGGCGGCGAGGGCCGCCTCGGTGTCGGCGGCTACCAGGTCGGCGTTCATGCGGGCGCCGGCCAGGGCGCCGGCCGCAGCGGATGCGCCGACCTGGGCGGTCAGGTCGGTGGCGTTGCCGGCCACCCACACCCCAGGTACGTGGGTGGCGCCGGCCATGCCGGTGGCGAAGTGGCGGCCCATCCCGCCGGGCAATTCCTGTGTCGACAGCGCCAGTTCGTCCAGGCCATCGGTGCGGGCCTGCATGGTGGTGGCGACCGCGAGGACGCGCCGGGGCACCAGCTGCCCGTCGCTCAGGCGCACGCCCGCGATGCCGCCACCCTCGGCGGTCACGACCTCGCTCACCGGAGTGTCGACGATGCGGATGCCGCGCGCGGCGAAACGCACACGGGTGTCCTCGTCGAGTTCGGTACCCCGGGTGAAGTAGACCAGGTCGTCGGTCAACTGCCGGAACAGCAGGGCGTGGTGGACGGAGGCCGGGCCCACGGCGAGGATCCCGATGGGCTCGTCGCGCACCTCCCAGCCGTGGCAGTAGGGGCAGTGCACCACACCGTGCCCCCAGTGCTCAGCCAGCCCTCGAACGTCGGGCAGCACGTCGCGCAGTCCGGTGGCGATGAGCAGGCGGCGCGCCGACAGGGTGCTGCCGTCGTCGAGAGTGACCGTGAAGCGAGGATCTCCCTCGGCGGAGGGGGCGGCCGGGGCAGCGGAGATCACTTCCCCGGTCACGACCAGGCCGCCGTGACGGCGCACCTCGTCGCGCCCCCTGCGCAGCAGTTCGGCCGGCGGGATGCCGTCCAGGCCGAGCAGGCCGTGCACACCGTCGGCGGGTGCGTTGCGCGGGGTGCCACTGTCGATCACGACGACCGCACGGCGGGAGCGGGCGAGCATCAGCGCGCCGTTCAAACCCGCGGCGCCGCCGCCGATCACCACGGCGTCGACGGTCTCTTCCAGCAGGTGGTCAGTCGCATGGGCGGCAGTGGTCGCAGTGGTCACAGACATGGCGTCGCTCCCTTTCCTTCACGCGAGCCCCCGGCGGTCCGAGGGCTGCGCTCACGACGATAGGCACGTCTTGCGGGCAGGGCATATGATGTTGCCTATGACGCAAGACAATGGCGAGATGGACAGCCTGGTACGCAAACGGATCCGCGCCCTGCGCGTGGCACAAGGCTGGTCCCTGGAAGAACTGGCCACCCGCGCCTCGGTCAGCCAGTCCACCCTCAGCCGCATCGAGAACGGCCAACGCCGCCTGGCCCTGGATCAGCTCGTCACCCTCGCCCGGGCCCTGGACACCTCCCTGGACCAGCTCGTCGAGACGGCCACCGACGATGTCATCACCAGCCCGACGATCGACGCATCCCATGGGCTCATGCGCTGGCCGATCAAGGCGGAGCCGGGCATGAGCGTCGTACGCCAGCGCATGACGAACCCGCCGCCCGACAACCCCTCGCGCATGCGTGCCCATCCGGGCCGCGAATGGCTCGTCGTCCTGTCCGGCACCGCGGTCCTGCTCCTTGGCAACCGGCGCCTGCGGATCGAGACCAACCAGGCCGCGGAGTTCCCCACGATGCTTCCGCACGCCATCGGCGCCGAGGGCGGGCCGTGCGAGATCCTGGGCATCTTCGACCGCGACGCCCGTCGAGGCCACCAACGCGAGGACAGCGAGGACAGCGGCGACAGCGGCGACAGCGGCCGACCCAGCCTGTGACGCACCGGGCGG
The DNA here is from genome assembly GCF_039533825.1 of Streptomyces rectiviolaceus. Lineage (NCBI taxonomy): Bacteria > Bacillati > Actinomycetota > Actinomycetes > Kitasatosporales > Streptomycetaceae > Streptomyces > Streptomyces rectiviolaceus. The sequence continues at coordinate 394,092 of NZ_BAAAUG010000022.1, read as the reverse complement.
CGCCCCCCTGCTCAAGACCGCAACCCCCACGCGACAGCCGGTCGGTTGCGCGTGCGGCAGCGCAGTCGGTCATCTTCTTGCGCACTCCGGGATTCATGGCGCCGCCACGGAATGATCGACTTAGCGTCGCTGTCATGACCCATGCTTCCTCGCACACAGCACACGACGGCGCCCACTACCTCCCTCAGCAGCAGCCGGACAGCGACGGCCAGGCGGAGATCCTCGATCTGGACGCGGAGGTGCTCGCCGAGCACATCGCGTCCATCACCGCATGGCTGCCGCTCGAGACGACGCCGCGCCACATCGTGGACCTGGGATGCGGGACGGGGGCCGGCACCTTCGCTCTGCTCACGCGCTTTCCCGAAGCGCGGGTGACCGCGGTCGACGCTTCAGCCAGTCATCTGAACCGGCTGCGGGCACGGGCCGAGACGCTCGGGCTGGCCGACCGGGTGCGCACCGTACCGGCCGATCTCGACGCGGACTGGCCCGAGCTCGGACGGCCCGAGCTGGTGTGGGCGTCGGCATCGATGCACCACATGGCCGACCCCGACCGCGCCCTGCGCGAGGCCCATGATCTGCTCGCGCCCGGCGGCCTGTTCGCTGTCGTGGAGCTGGCCGACTTCCCGCGCTTCCTGCCCGCCGACGCCCCGAAGGAACGGCCCGGCCTCGAGGAGCGCTGCCACGCCGCCTTGGCGCACCACGGCACCGAGCACGTGTCGCACCGCGGCGCCGACTGGGGCCCCAAGCTGGCGGCCGCCGGGTTCACCGTCGAGGGCGAGCGCACGATCACCGTGAACGTCGACAGCTCCGGCAGCAAGGCGGTCGGCGCGTACGCGCTCAGCAGCCTCAAGCTCCTGCGTGCCGGAGCCGCCCACGCCCTGACCGCGGAGGACCTCGACGCCCTCGACCAACTGCTCGACGCCGACAGCCCGTTCAGCGTTCTGCGCCGCAGCGACCTCGCGGTGCGCACCGAACGCACCGTGTGGGCCGCACGCCGCGCCTGACCCGAGCATGTCGGCGGCAGCCGACCAGCAGCCGTACCGCTCACCTGACCGGTCCGAGCACGCACGCTTCCGGCAATGGCCCACGTGAACTTGTGCGTTCGGCGCGAGCCTCGTAGCAGGGCATACGCGGAAGTTGTCGCGCAGGTCCAGAAGATGGGCCGATCGCCGACCAGGCCCAGCGGATGCTGGAGCTGACGCGAGACGCCTTTGGTGCGGCGTCTGACCTGCTGGCAGTGACGGTGGACGCGTCCGACCTGTCCGATGACTTCGCCGAACACGAAGAGGAGTTGTGGCTGAGTCGCGGCGCCATGGGAGAACTCAACATGGGGTTGGGTCGGTTCCTGGAACTCGCCCGGCTGGCTCTGGACGACGCCGGAAGCTACTGATCGGCGACGGTCAGCCGACCGTGCCACGGCCGTGGGTTCTGGTGGTGCTGCGTCATATGCGCGAGGGTCTGAGTGGCGCTGTCGGGGGCAAGGCACCGCCGAGGAGGGTGACGCCGGGTCCCGGGCTGTGGCTCAGGTCGCCGGAACGGTGGCCTCTCCTGCCGGGCCGCTGTCCTCGGGCGAGTCTCCTTCCGGGCCCAGCGGGCGTCCCTCCCATACAAGGGCCTGCCAGCCCTCGTCGGGCGAGCCCGTGAGGACGACCACGCCGGTGTTGCCCAGCGGGTGGCTCGACGCGTACGCCACGTCGACGTTGGCCGCCCGGGCGGCCACCCACATCCGGATCGCGGCACCGTGGCTGACCATCGCCACCGTCCCCGCTCCCGTCGCGGCGGCCTCGGCGACGACGGCGTCGAAGCGCCCCAGGGCCTCCACGCCGTTCTCACCACCGGGCATCCGGCGATCGGTGTCCCCCGAGGCCCAGGCGAAGGCGGTGGTGAGGTAGACGGCGGCGGACTCGTCGTCGCCGCGCATCTCCAGGTCCCCGGCGGACAGCTCCCGGATCCCGTCCCGGATCTGGACCTCCAGCTCAGTCGCGGCGGCCAGGGGCGCGGCGGTCAGCTGCGTGCGCAGCAGCGTGGAGGCGTACATGGCATCGATCTTCTCCGCCGCCAAGGCCTGCGGCAGCGCCGCCGCCTGGTCCTGCCCCAGCGGCGTGAGCCCCGGGCCCGGCGCCCCCGTGTCCAAGAGGTGCTTGAGGTTGGACGGGGTCTGACCATGACGTATGAGCAGCAGGCGCATGCGGGACTACCTCCACGGGACGGAACAAGCTCTTCCACTCTGCCACCAGAACCCCCCGCCCCGCCGCGTTCACGATCACGATCACGATCACGAGCCTTCAGGCCAGGGGTGACCTTGCCACCGGTCAGGCGGCGAAGACCTGGGAGTCGTCGGCGAACGCCTTGAACTCCAGGGCGTTGCCTGCCGGGTCGAGGAGGAACATCGTCCACTGCTCGCCCTTCTGGCCCTCGAAGCGGACGTAGGGCTCGATGACGAACTCGGCGTCTGCCGTGCGCAGCCGCTCGGCGAGCCCCTGGAAAGCGGGAATCGTCAGGATCAGACCGAAGTGCGGCACCGGGACGTCGTGGCCGTCGACCGGGTTGTGCATGCGCTGGGCGCGCTCCGGTGCGAGGTGCGTCACGAACTGGTGGCCGTGCAGATTCCAGTCCACCCAGGTGTCCGCGCTGCGGCCCTGCTCCAGGCCCAGCACCTCGCCGTAGAAGCGTCGCGCGGCGGCCAGGTCGTCGACCGGCATGGCCAGGTGGAACCGCGGGATCGGGGAGTCGAGAGCGCTCATGGCGTTGCCTTCCTGCCGGGGAATGGAGCGGGCCGGGTCGATCAGCAATCTCTTGTCGCAATGGTGACATTGCGACGTTGCTCGAGGAGGCGTGAACCGGACATGCGCGATCAGGGCACGACAGCCTGCGCACGATCGGGTTCAGCTCGGCGGTCGGCATGCGTACGCAACGTTCAATGCCCGCCTTGCGTCCAGAGTTTTGGGGCGCCACCAAGGCGCTGGACCATCGACCTCAGAATCGGCCGACCTTCACGCACCCGTAACCCGCTTAACCCACCCGCATCGCTCAGTTAACATGATCGAACTCACAACGAGTGCCCTGATCGCCCGTACTTCACCAGAAAACCACGCTATCTAGCACGAAGAGTGAGCTATTAACTAACATCTAACAAATCGGCCAAACCATTGATATCTATAACATCTCAAATGTTCTCGCGAAAAAACTGCAAAGCGCTGTTCGACGCGTGGCGTCAACCACGGGCGATGCTCTGGACCGTGGCAGCTGTGGTGGCCCTCGGGTTCCTCATCGCGCTGGAGATAGCCGCACGTCACTACGGCGTGCGGGGGCCGATCACCAACCAGGTGCTGGAGGTGGTGTTCGCCCCCAAGTCAGGGCCGCTGCTGTACGCCGCCATGGCGTTGATGATGGTGGTGCTCACCTGGCGGCAGCGGTTCATCGCGATGGGTGTCGCGATCGGCATCGACGTCGTCTTCTTCCTGGTGCGCTGGGCTCTCGACGCCAAGATGATGTTCGGCAACGGAGCGTTGTGGGTGATGCTGGGCTACGCGGTCATCGCCCTCACGCGCCGCACCGGCCAGGAACGTGTCCTGCTGCTGAAGGGCGTCGGCCTTGGCCTGCTGCTTGTGGCCGGTCGCAAGACGGGGGACATCTGGCTGCTCATCACGTCGAAGACCCGCCCCGCGGTGCTCGACCAGTACGTGGCCACCGCCGATCACGCGCTGGGCAACCCCTCGTGGGTGGTCGGCCGGATGGTCTCGGCCACCGGCCCGATCGGCGCCCATGTTCTCGACTACGTCTACATCCAGCTCGCCGTGGCCGCGGTCATCGTCGCGCTGTACCAGCTGCGTAACGTAGCGGTCGAGCGCCGCTTCCCGGGTCACCATCTGGTGCGTACGTTTCTGGTCATCGGCCTGGTCGGGCCGGCCATCTACATGATCTTCCCGGTGGTCGGACCGATCTTCACCTACGGCACCGGCGCCTTCGGCACGGGTGGCGAACACTGGGCTCTGGCCAACCTGTGGCCGAACACGCCGCCGCCGCTCAGCACTCCGCATTCGATGCCGTTCGACGAGATCACCCCGCGCAACTGCATGCCCAGCCTGCACACCGCATGGGCGACCACGATCTTCATTCATTCCCGCAAGGGCCCACGGCTTCTGCGATACGCAGGCGTGTTCTGGCTGGTTGCCACGCTCGGCGCGACGCTGGGATTCGGCTATCACTACGGCGTGGACATCATCGCCGGTGTGGTGTTCGCGTTCACGATCGACGCGGCGCTGCGCTCGCTCGCCCAAGGCTGGGACCGGGCGGGAATCCAGCTGGTCGCCTACGGCACAACGGTCTTCGCTCTGCTCTTGGTGTCGTACCGCTATCTGCCGATGCAGATGGCCAAGCACCCGTGGCTGTTCGGACCACTGCTCATTCTGGCCATGATCTCAGTGGTCCACGGATATGTACGGGCCACCAAGCTGTGGGAGCCGAAGGTCGCGCGGGCGCAGCAACCGGAAGTGGAACCGCAACCCGAAATGGTTTGAGGCGTGTTGCGGTGTTGCAGTAGGCGGTGAGGTGTCCGCTTCCCGGGCGTGGCCGGGAAGCGGAACCCGCGGGTCTCAGGCCCCGCGCTTCTTCGCTGTTGTCTTCTTCCCGACGGCCGTCTTCTTCCCGGCCGCTGTCTTCTTCCCGGCTGCCGTCTTCTTCGCCGTTGCCTTCTTTGTGGCGGTCTTCTTCCCGGTCGTCTTCTTGGCTGCCCGCTTCTTCGGCAACTCATGGACGGTGGCGTCCTTGCCGGTCTCGCCGCGGGCGGCCTGCGCCTTGGACACGGACTCCTGGAGCGCGGCCATCAGGTCAAGGACCTTCCCTGCCGGCGCTTCCTCCTCGTCCGGCTTGGGCGGCTTCTTCCCGCCGACCTTCGCCCGGATGACCTGTTCGAGCGCTTCGGTGTAGCGGTCGGTGGCCCAGTCCTGGTCGGCGATGCCATCGGCGGTCATGGAGTCGATGAGGAGCACGGCCCTGTCGATCTCCTCGTCGCTCACCTCGACCGCCTTGGGCACCAGCTCCTGCGGATCCCGGACTTCGTCGTCCCACTTCATGGCGTGCAGCAGGATCACACCGTCCTGCACGCGGAGCAGACCGAGGCGCTCTCTTCCGTGCCAGGCAAATTTGGCGACGGCCGCCTTGCTGTTCCGCTCGAGAGCCTTGCACAGGAGCATGTAGGGCTTGGCGGCGACCTGCCCGTCGGCCTGCAAGTAGTAGCCCTCCCCCATGCGGATCGGATCCACGCTCTCGTAGGGCACGAACGCTGCGATCTCGATGGCCTTCGCGGTCGGGAGCGGCATCTCGTCGAGCTCGGCGTCGGTGACCGCGACGATCGTGTCCTTGCTGACCTCGTAGCCCTTACCGATCTCGGCGTTCGTGAGCTGCTTCCCGTCGAGATCGCAGATCTTGCGCGTGCGGACCCGGCTCATGTCCTCGAGGTGGTACTGGTGGAACGAGATCGAGTGGTTCTCGGTGGCGGGCAGAACCTTGATCGGGATCGTGACCAGGCCGAATGAGATCGCGCCGGACCAGACGGGGCGGGGCATGAGCTACCTCCGTGACAGCCCCGAGAGGGCCAGGCTATTGCGTACATCCGAGGGAGGCATGTCGAGGTGAGGGGCTCCGCATCGTCAATCGAGGCGCTTCACCCTGCTCAACGCGGCAACGCCCAACGCCGCCAGCCCGATCTGGATGAGCCATTCGATCCAGTCGACGCCGTCGGTGTCCGCCACGTCCAGGCCCGCGGCGACGGCCGTCCCGGCCAAGGCCGCCGCGATGCCGACGACAAGTGTCCAGAGAATGCCGATGTGCTGTCGCCCCGGAACGACGAGGCGCCCCAGGATCCCGATGACGATTCCGATCACCACAGCACTGATGAGACCCGAGATCTCCACGATTTCCCCTCTGTTGGTGTCCTTTCACCAACCGAGTGCCCGTGGGCCGGGCGGACAGACACCACCGCCCCGGCCCCCGCCGCGCCGTCAGCGGGAACCGGACCTGTCCAGGCGCTTGAGCACGGGCGAGGCCGCGGCCCCGTGCAGCATCACCGACAGCAGGACGATGAACGTCACCACCGCCCACAACTCCTCCTGGTACGCCCGAAGGTCCTCCGCTCCCAGGGCGTACGCCAGGTAGAAGACGGACCCGATCCCCCGGATGCCGAAGAAGGACGTCACCGCGCGTTCCCCGAGGGTCGTCCTCCCCCGCAGCTGGGCGATCCAGCCGGTGAGCGGGCGGATCACGAGGAGCACCAGGACGGCCGTCATCGCGCTGCCCCAGGTGAGGGCGGAAAGCCCGCCGCAGGCGATGAAGCCCCCGATGAGGAACAGCACACCCGCCGTGAGCAGCCGCTCCACCTGTTCCATGAAGGTGTGCATCACCACCTGGTACCCGTGGGCGCGCTCGGCGGACCGGATGGCGCAGGCCGTCGTGAACACGGCGAGGAAGCCGTAGCCGTGCAGCACTTCCGTGAGGCCGTACGAGAGGAAGGTCGCCGCCAGCGCGACGAAGCCCTCCCTGTGCTCGGACAGCCGCAGCGCTTCCCAGCCCGCCCGGAAGAACATCCAGCCGAGCAGCTTGCCGACCAGCAGGCCGACCGCCACGCCGACGGTGACGCGTACCGCCACGTCGCTCCACAGCCAGTGGCCCACCCACTCGCCCGACCAGCCCGTCCCCGAGGCGGCGAACATCGCGAGAGCCGCCAGGACCAACGGGAAGGCGAGTCCGTCGTTGAGGCCCGCTTCGCCGGTGAGGGCGAAGCGCACCTCGTCCTCGTCGTGCTCCCCGTCGGTCGGTTCACCCACACGTACCTCCGCTGCGAGCACGGGGTCGGTGGGTGCGAGCACGGCGCCCAGGAGCAGGGCGACGGCAGGCGGCCAGCCCACAAGGCCCCAGGCGACGAGGGCGGTGGCCACGACGGTCAGCGGCATCGTGATGCCCAGCAGGCGCCATGCGGTGGACCAGGACCGCAGGCCGAAGGGTCTGTTGATCGCCAGTCCCGCCCCCATCAGGGCCACGATCACAATCACCTCGGTGAGGTGCTCCCGCCACGCCCTGTGCTGGTAGGGGTCCAGGTCGGGAAGCCCGGTCGGCAGCAGATAGACGAGGAACCCCACGGCCAGAAAGACCATCGGCATGGACATGGGCTGCCGTGCCACCAGCCTGGGCAGGACCGCGGCGAGCAGGGCGCCGATCCCCACGCAGGCGTACCCGAGGTCCGCGGCGGTCACTTCCATCTGCCTGCACCTGTCCTCGCGTTCAGCTCCGCGGACTGCTCGATTCGTCGGTGACGGGATTCGTTGCCCTGTGAGGCCTGCCCACTCGGAGAGGCGTGCCCACTCGGGTCAAACCTAATCAGGTAGCAGCGGGGCGTAGCCGCATGACCGACTCCCTTGCGATTAACCCGCCGAGACCAAATCCGAAACCAACGCCGAGGCCAATACTCACCAATTCCTGGGCTACGGCCTTTTACGTTTCCTTCGTCGCCATCAGGGCAACCGGCGGACAACAGACTGTGCGGCAGTTAACGAACTGACGACGAGCAACTAAAGCTCTTGACCGGCGTACCGCTGGAGCACATCGGAGGCGTGCTGGAACTCCTCCATGAGGCGGGTGCACTCCACGACGAGAACTCCGTAGGGGCGAGTCGGGTCGGCGAGCGGGAGCCCGGCCCTGCTCGCCCCGTCGGTCACGGTCCGGCAGCATCGCTGGGCCTCGTCGGCCAGCCGACGCAGTTGTCGGGACTGTTCGGCGAGGGAGTCCTCGTCCACCGTGCCGAGCACCTGGGCGATCTGGGCGAGGGCCTCGAGGAAGTCGGCGTAGCCGAGGAGGAAGGCCCGGTCGTCGTGCCGGCCCTCCTCATCCTCCTGCCACTGGTGCAGGCTGCGCGTCAGGGACGCCACTTGGTACAGCGAGCGTTCGAGGGCTCCCAGCACCGCCCCGTACCCCTCGAAGGAGGCCCGGCCCCTGTGCCTGCGCAGCAGTCGGCGAGGGTTGTAGTAGAGGCTTTCCTCCGCGGTACGGAAGCCGTCCCTCGCCTGCGCGATCAGCCCTCCCGTCTGCTCGGCCCTCGATCGCCAGTGCCGGCAGCGCTCCTCGTCCAACTCGCCCTCGCGCAGCGCCGGGTACATGTCGCTCACCAGCTCGACCAGAGCGGTGGACAGCGAGCGGATCCCGTACTCGGCGCTGCGATAGCGCATCGGCGGGGCCACCGTGACGTTGACGACGACGCCGATGCCGCAGCCGATGAGGACCAGCAGGATGATCTGCCCGAGCTGGGTGACCTTTTCGGTCCCGGACGTGGCGGACGCATAGGTGGCGAAGGCGAAGAACGCCGCCGTGGCGACCTGCGATCCCTGCACGCCGAGCGCGGGCCAGCGTCCGATGGCCAGGCCCACCAGCGCCACAAGCGCGAACGTCAGGAGGTCGGGGCCGCCCAGGAAACCCAGGGCCGCCACCATGGCCACACCGGCCGCCACCGCCGCCAGGTAGCGCAACGACTGCAGCAGGGACTGGTACACCGTCACCTGCATGATCAGCACCGCGGAGAACGGCGCGAACGCCGGGGACGACGCGTCGAGCACGTAGTAGGAGACGACCCATGCGAGGGTCGCCGCCAAGGTGCTCTTGAGGACCAGAAGCAGGGTGTGGCGTTCGTAGCCCGGCACCCCCCGGGCCCGCTGCCACCATTGCCACGCACGGTCGAACCACCCCTGGGCCGCGACTTCCCGCGGTCCTCCGCCCTCGCCGGCCATGCACCGACTCCGTTCCGTTCAGCAGGTCACCGAGTTCAGCCTGCTACCCGGCGGAGCCGTCCGCATGCGGGCCCCCGGGCCGCGAGGGGCGACCCGGGCGCACGGAACACACAAGGAAGTAGTTGCCACTGCGAACAGCAGGGCCATGGCGCTTACGAGGCCGACCCGCGCCGACCTCGATACACCTACCAATAATGCTTTCGCCCGCCCACCGAGCGACCGACAGAACCGAGAATCCACAGGATCGCACCGACGACGAGAAGAATGACGCCGATGGTCCACAGGATGGAGATGCCGGCCACAAGACCGATGACGAGCAGAATGATTCCGAGTGCGATCATTGCGCCCTCCGACCCTCAGGATTATTTCAAGTATGCGCCTTCCGCATGCCGATGACAGAACGGCGGCGCACCACCTCACACCGCCGCACACCGCCCCACACCGCCGCATCTGCGCGCCACACAGACACCGATGTGACCGTGCGTGACACCAGAGCACCCGCCGGTGCATCCACATCCGTGCCGATCTTGTGCATCTTTGCAGTCAGCAGCATGGAACCCGGACGAGACCTCCCATCTTGCTGAGCAGCGCCTGTCAGCAGCGTGATAACACGGAGTGATCAAATCCAAGGAGACGACGACATCATGGGTATCTTCAGCCGTCGCCAGCCCGCGACCCTCGAGCCGACGCCGCCTGTCGGCTCCGCCACGCCTTTCCCGGCGGCCGCCGGTACCGCGCTCGACCCGGCGCTTCGTGCGCTGACCGGGCAGTGGACCATCGACCGCCCGCACAGCCGCATCGGGTTCTCCGTGCGGCACGCGATGGTCACGACGGTGCGAGGTGCCTTCGCCGACTACGACAGCACGCTGTACTTCGACGGAGCCCGGCCCTCCGAATCGCGGGCCGAAATAGTCATCCGGGTCGGCAGCGTCGACACGGGTGTCGAACAGCGCGACGGGCACCTCGTCGGCGCCGACTTCTTCGACGTGCGCCGCCACCCGGAGATGGCGTTCCGCAGCACCGCCACGGTCCATGAGGGCGGGGAGACCTTCCGCATGGCGGGAGACCTGACCATCCGCGGCATCTCCCGGCCCGTCGAACTGCAACTCGACTACCTCGGCTCGGTCGTGGACCCGTTCGGCTTCGAGAGGGCGGGCTTCGACGGCACCACCACCATCGACCGCACCGACTGGGGCCTGGTCTACAACCAGCGCCTGGAGACCGGTGGCTCCATGGTGAGCGAGAAGGTCCGGCTGCAGTTCGACATCTCCGCCATCCGGTCCACGCCCGTGGCGTAGCTCGACGACGGCCCGAATGGCAGAGGGAGGGCCCCATCCCGACACCGGGATGGGGCCCTCCCTCTCGTTCGCAGGCCTGGAGGCCGGTGCTCAGTCCTCGCCCTCCAGATCGCCTTCCGTCTCCAGGTACGCCTGGCGCAGGGCCTCGATCACGGCCGGGTCCGGCTTGGCCCACATGCCGCGGGACTCGGCTTCCAGGAGGCGCTCGGCAATGCCGTGCAGGGCCCAGGGGTTGGCCTGCTTGAGGAATTCACGGTTGGTCGGGTCCAGGACGTACGTCTCGGTGAGCTTGTCGTACATCCAGTCGGCGACCACGCCCGTCGTCGCGTCGTACCCGAAGAGGTAGTCGACCGTGGCGGCGAGCTCGAAGGCCCCCTTATAGCCGTGGCGGCGCATCGCCTCGATCCACTTGGGGTTGACCACGCGGGCCCGGAAGACGCGCGATGTCTCCTCGACCAGGGTCCGGGTGCGGACCGTCTCGGGACGGGTGGAGTCGCCGATGTACGCCTCCGGGGCGCGGCCCTTCAGCGCGCGGACCGTGGCCACCATGCCGCCGTGGTACTGGAAGTAGTCGTCCGAGTCGGCGATGTCGTGTTCGCGGGTGTCGGTGTTCTTCGCCGCGACCTCGATCCGCTTGTACGCCGTCTCCATCTCCTCGCGCGCCGGGCGCCCGTCGAGTTCACGGCCGTAGGCATAGCCGCCCCACACCGTGTAGACCTCGGCGAGGTCGGCGTCGGTGCGCCAGTCGCGGGAGTCGATGAGCTGGAGCAGGCCCGCGCCGTACGTGCCGGGGCGGGAGCCGAAGATGCGGGTGGTGGCGCGGCGTTCGTCGCCGTGGACCGCCAAGTCCGCCTGGGCGTGGGCCCGTACGAAGTTCGCGTCGTCGGGCTCGTCGAGCGAGGCGGCAAGGCGCACCGCGTCGTCCAGGAGGCCGATGGTGTGCGGGAAGGCATCACGGAAGAAGCCGCTGATGCGCAGGGTGACGTCGATGCGCGGGCGGCCGAGCTCGTCCGCGGGGATCGCCTCCAGGCCTGTGACGCGGCGCGACGCGTCGTCCCAGACCGGGCGGATGCCAAGGAGCGCGAGGGCTTCGGCGACGTCGTCACCGGCGGTGCGCATCGCACTCGTACCCCACAGGGACAGGCCCACCGAGGTCGGCCAGTCGCCGTTGTCGGTGCGGTAGCGATCGAGGAGCGAGTCGGCGAGGGCCTGGCCGGTCTCCCAGGCGAGGCGGGACGGCACCGCCTTGGGGTCGACGGAGTAGAAGTTGCGGCCGGTCGGCAGGACGTTGACCAGGCCGCGCAGCGGGGAGCCCGAAGGTCCTGCGGGGACGAAGCCGCCCTCCAACGCGTGGACGGCGTGGTCCAGTTCGTCGGTCGTGGCGGCAAGGCGCGGTACGACCTCGCGGGCGGCGAAGTCGAGGATGTCGGCGACGGACTGCGGGTGCCCGTCGGCCACCCTCGCCACGGCGTCCGGGGCCCAGTCGGCGTCGTCCATCGCCTGGACCAGGGTGCGGGCCTTCGCCTCGACCTCGTCGGCGGTGGTGCGGGTGGCCGCCGACTCGTCGAGGCCCAGCGCCTCGCGCAGGCCGGGGAGCGACGCCGTGCCGCCCCAGATCTGGCGGGCGCGCAGGATCGCGAGGACGAGGTTGACGCGGTCGGCGCCGGCCGGGGCGCCGCCCAGGACATGCAGGCCGTCGCGGATCTGGGCGTCCTTGATCTCACAGAGCCAGCCGTCGAGATGCATGATGAACTCGTCGAAGCCCTCGTCCTCGGGGCGGCCTTCGAGCCCCAGGTCGTGGTCGAGCTTGGCGGCCTGGATCAGGGTCCAGATCTGGGCGCGGATCGCGGGCAGCTTCGCCGGGTCCATCGCGGCGATCTGGGCGTGCTCGTCCAGGAGTTGTTCGAGGCGGGCGATGTCGCCGTAGCTTTCGGCGCGCGCCATCGGCGGTACGAGGTGGTCGACGAGGGTGGCGTGGACGCGCCGCTTGGCCTGCGTGCCCTCTCCCGGGTCGTTGACCAGGAACGGGTAGATCAGGGGGAGATCGCCCAGGGCCGCGTCGGGGCCGCAGGCCGCGGACAGGCCCGCGTTCTTGCCGGGCAGCCATTCCAGGTTGCCGTGCTTGCCGAGGTGGATCATCGCGTCGGCGCCGAAGCCGTTGTCGTCGGCGGATGCGGCGATCCAGCGGTAGGCGGCCAAGTAGTGGTGCGAGGGCGGCAGATCGGGGTCGTGGTAGATCGCGATCGGGTTCTCGCCGAAACCGCGCGGCGGCTGGATGAGGATGAGCAGGTTGCCGCGGCGCAGGGCGGCAAGCACGATGTCGCCCTCCGGGTTGCGGGACCGGTCGACGAACATCTCGCCGGGGGCGGGGCCCCAGTGCTGCTCGACGGACTCGCGCAGCTCGGCGGGGAGGGTGGCGTACCAGCGGCGGTAGTCGGCCGCCGGGATGCGGACGGGGTTGCGGGCCAGCTGCTCATCGGTGAGCCACTCCTGGTCGTGGCCGCCCGCCTCGATCAGGGCGTAGATCAGCTCGTCGCCGTCGCCGGAGGCCAGGCCCGGGACCTCCTCCGTACCGAAGTCGTAGCCCTCTTCGCGGAGTCGGCGCAGCAGGGAGACGGCACTGGCGGGGGTGTCGAGGCCGACCGCGTTGCCGATCCGCGAGTGCTTGGTCGGGTAGGCGGACAGGACGAGCGCGATGCGCTTGTCGGCGGCCGGGATGTGGCGAAGGCGCGCGTGCCGGACGGCGATGCCTGCCACGCGGGCGGCGCGCTCGGCGTCGGCGACGTACGCGGGCAGACCGTCCTCGTCGATCTCCTTGAAGGAGAACGGCACCGTGATCAGGCGGCCGTCGAACTCGGGGACCGCGATCTGGCTTGCGGCGTCCAGCGGCGAGACGCCCTCGTCGTTGTCCTCCCAGTCGGTACGTGAGCTGGTGAGGCACAGCGCCTGGAGGATGGGCACGTCGAGGCCGCTGAGGGCGCCTGCGTCCCAGGACTCGTCGTCGCCGCCCGCCGATGCCTCGGCGGGCCGCGTGCCGCCCGCCGCGAGGACCGTGGTCACGATCGCGTCGGCGGCGCGCAGTTCATCGATGAGTTCGGGCTCGGGGGTGCGCAGCGAGGCGACGTACAGCGGCAGCGGGCGCGCTCCGGCGTCCTCGACCGCGCGGCACAGGGCCTCGATGAAGGCGGTGTTGCCGCTCATGTGGTGGGCGCGGTAGTAGAGCACCGCGACGGTCGGTCCCTCGACCTGACGGGCGGTGCGCTCCAGCGGGCCCCACGAGGGTGCGGGGGCGGGCGGCTCGAAGCCGTGGCCGGTGAGCAGGACGGTGTCGGAGAGGAACCGGGCCAGCTGCTCCAGGTTGCCGGGTCCGCCGTGGGCGAGGTAGGCGTGGGCCTCGGCGGCGATGCCGATCGGCACGGTCGATGCGGCCATCAGCTGGGCGTCGGGGGCCTGTTCGCCGGTGAGGACGACCACGGGGCGTCCGGTGGCCAGGACTTGGTCGAGTCCTTCCTGCCAGGCGCGCACGCCGCCGAGGAGACGCACGACGACCAGGTCGGCGCCGTCCAGGAGCTGCGGGAGGTCCTCGAGCGGGAGCCGGGAGGGGTTCGCGTAGCGGTAGTCGACCGGGCCGGCGGCGGCGCGGGCGCTGAGCAGGTCGGTGTCGGACGTCGACAGGAGCAGGATCATGCGGCGTCGGGCCTTCCTCGGGGTGTCCACGCCCCGGGTGGTGTCGATGGCGTCTCCCCTGCTCGAGCGGACGAGAGCTCGGGGAAGGGAGTTCCTGACTCACCCGGCATGTGCACCGGGCTCACAGTGGCGGGACCGCGCCGGAATCGCACCGGGCTTCCTCCCCTTGTCGCCGTCTGTGGCGACGACGGGCCGGCTGGCCCGTCGCTAGGAATACTAAGGGCCGATCAACTGCCGGGGGGCAGGCGGACCTGCTGCGATGGGTCGGTATGCTCGCCGCCATGCCCCCATCGGTCCCCTCGCCCGCGCTCTCGGGAGACGAGTCTGCCCGCGGCCGCGGCGACGCATGCCCCGGGACGCTGCGGCTGCACCGGGCGGACGACGGGGCGCTGGCCCGCGTCCGCGTCCCGGGTGGCCTGCTGACCGTGGGGCAGGCTGACGTGCTGCGGGACCTGGCAGAGCGTCTTGGAGACGGGGAGTTGCATCTCACATCGCGCGGCAATGTCCAGCTGCGCGGCCTTGGTGCGGACTGCGGGAGCGAACTGGCTTACCTGCTGGGCGAATCGGGGCTTTTGCCCTCAGAACTCCACGAGCGGGTACGCAACGTGGTGGCCTCCCCGCTCTCGGGACTCGACGACCGGGGCGAGCGCGACATTCGTCCGTGGTTGTCCGCCCTGGACGAGCTGTTGTGCACCAGCGACCGGGCCGCCGCCCTGTCAGGGCGGTTCTTGTTCGCGCTCGACGACGGCCGCGGCGATGTCGGAGCGCTCGGCGGCGATGTGACCCTGACGGCGCGGGGCGATGACGAGGCGCTGCTGCGGATCGGCCCGGTGCACGATGCCGTCCTGTTGTCTGCCGCGCAGGCACCGCGGGCCGCCCTCATCGCGGCCGAGACCTTCCTGGAGCAGGCGCCCGACGCGGGTTCCTGGCGGGTGACGGATCTGCCCGGCGGCGTCGGCCCCCTCCTCGACGCGGTCCTGCGCCGCCTGCGGGAGGCCGGGTTCCGCGTCACCCCCACCACCGGCCCGCTCCCCCGGGATGCGGCCGGGCCCGCCCTCGGTGTCGTGCCCGGCCCGCGCGACACGGCCGCGCTCTCCCTCGGCCTGCCCCTGGGCCGCATCAGCGCACCCCAGTGGCAGACACTGACGGACACCGCCCGCCACCGCGGCGGCGGCGAGCTGCGGCTGACCCCCTGGCGCGGAGTCGTCCTGCCGGGAGTCGACCGGCGCGAGGCCGCACAGCTCCTGGAAGATCTGGGGGCCGCCGGCCTCATCACCGGACCCGGCTCTCCCTGGACCGGAGTGGGTGCCTGTATCGGCAGGCCCGGCTGTGCCAAGTCCCTGGACGACGTACGCGCCACGGCGACAGCATCGTTGGGGCCCGTGGGGGCGCTGCCGGTGTACTGGTCCGGGTGCGAGCGCCGGTGCGGACACCCTCACGGGGAGTGGATCGACGTCGTCGCCACTCCCGACGGGCATCAGATCTCCCACGTACGCGGCGAGAAACGGGACGCTCCGGCGAGCATCCCCGGCAGCCCGGGCGCGGCGCTCGCCGCCGCCGTGGCCGCGGCCCGCCGCTGACCACACATGAACACATGATCAACCCCGCAACACCTGACTGTTCCATGCCCTATCAAGAGAGCGAACGCACTGTGCACCAGTACGAGAAGGACGGACCGGCGATCTACCGCCAGTCCTTCGCCACGATCCGCGCGGAGGCGGATCTGGCGGGCCTGCCCGCCGACGTCAGCCAGGTCGCGGTCCGCATGATCCACGCCTGCGGCATGGTCGACCTCGTACGCGACCTCGCTTTCACCCCGGACGTGGTGGCCCGTGCCCGCGAGGCCCTGCGGGCGGGCGCTCCCATCCTGTGCGACGTGGCCATGGTCGCGAGCGGCGTCACCCGCAAGCGGCTGCCCGCCGACAACGACGTGGTGTGCACCCTGTCCGACCCGGCGGTGCCCGATCTCGCGGCCAAGCTCGGCACCACTCGCAGCGCCGCCGCCCTGGAACTGTGGCGCGATCGCATGGAAGGCGCGGTCATAGCCGTCGGCAACGCGCCCACCGCGCTGTTCCGGCTGCTCGAAATGATCGAGGAGGGCGCACCGCGCCCCGCCGCCGTCATCGGTGTGCCCGTCGGCTTCGTCGGCGCCATGGAGTCCAAGGACGCCCTGGCCGCGCACGCGTCCGGCCTGGAGAACCTGATCGTGCGGGGCCGTCGGGGCGGAAGCGCCATCGCGGCCGCCGCACTCAACGCGATCGCCAGCGAGGAAGAATGAGCGTGAGCGAGCACACGACAGGCCGCCTTTACGGCGTCGGGCTCGGCCCCGGCGATCCGTCCCTCATGACCCTGCGGGCGGTGCAAGTCATCGGCGAGGCCGATGTCGTCGCCTATCACAGCGCCCGGCACGGACGGTCCATCGCGCGGTCCATCGCGGCCGAGCACCTGCGCGCCGACCACATCGAGGAAGCCCTGGTCTACCCCCTCACCACGGAGACCACCGACCACCCCGGCGGCTACCGGGGCGCGATGGAGGACTTCTACACCGAGGCGGCGGCCCGCCTTGCGGTGCACCTCGACGCGGGACGCACGGTCGCCGTCCTGGCCGAGGGCGACCCGCTCTTCTACGGCTCGTACATGCACATGCACAAGCGGCTCGCCGACCGCTATCCCACCGAGGTGATCCCCGGCGTCACCTCCGTCAGCGCCGCGGCCGCCCGGCTCGGCACCCCGCTCGCCGAGGGCGAGGAGGTGCTCACCATCCTGCCCGGCACCCTGCCGGAGGAGGAGCTGACCGCCCGTCTGGCCGCCACCGATGCCGCGGTGGTGATGAAGCTTGGCCGTACGTTCCCCGCGGTGCGCCGCGCCTTCGAGGCCTCCGGGCGGCTGCCCGAGGCCCACTACGTCGAGCGCGCCACCATGGCCGGCGAGCGCATCGACGATCTTGCCGCGGTCGACGCCGACTCCGTGCCGTACTTCGCGGTCGCGGTCCTGCCCAGCAGGATCGATGCCCCGCGGCCCGAGCGCGCCCCGGACGCCGGTGAGGTGGCCGTGGTCGGTACCGGTCCCGCCGGGCCGCTGTGGCTCACGCCCGAGACGCGCGGGGTCCTTGCCGCCGCCGACGATCTGGTCGGCTACACCACCTATCTGGACCGGGTGCCGGTCCGTCCGGGGCAGGTGCGCCACGGCTCCGACAACAAGGTCGAGTCGGAGCGCGCCGAGTTCGCCCTGGATCTCGCCCGGCGCGGGCGTCGCGTCGCCGTGGTCTCCGGCGGCGACCCTGGCGTGTTCGCCATGGCGACGGCCGTACTTGAGGTGGCCTCGCAGAAGCAGTACGCGGACCTGCCGGTGCGGGTGCTTCCGGGGGTGACCGCGGCCAACGCGGCCGCCGCCCGCGCGGGCGCTCCGCTGGGCCACGACTACGCGACGATGTCGCTCTCCGACCGGCTCAAGCCGTGGGAGGTGATCGCGCAGCGGCTGCAAGCCGCGGCCTCCGCGGACCTGGTGCTCGCGCTGTACAACCCCGGCTCCCGCAGCCGGACCTGGCAGGTCGGCAAGGCCCGCGAGCTGCTCCTGGAGCACCGCTCGCCGGACACCCCCGTGGTCCTCGGCAGGGACGTCGGCGGGCCGACCGAGAGCGTACGCACCGTGCGCCTCGCCGACCTCGACCCCGCCGAGGTCGACATGCGCACGATCCTGCTTGTGGGGTCATCGCAGACCCGCTGGGAGCAGCGCGGCGACGGACAGCAGATCGTGTGGACGCCCCGCCGCTACCCCGAGGACTGAGCCTGCGGTTCCGCTAGGCCTGGCTGCCGCCGTGTGCGTGCAGCCAGGCCAGGGCCTGCTCCGGAGTGTCGGCCACCGCTACCCCGTCGGGCACGGGCGGCCTGCGCACCACGACCACCGGGATCCGCGCCTCACGGGCCGCGGCCAGTTTGGGGGCGGTGGCGGCGCCGCCGCTGTCCTTGGTGACGACGACGTCGATGCGATGGCGGCGGATCAGCTCGCGCTCCCGCTCCAAGGTGAACGGGCCGCGGTCGAGCAGCACCTCCATCCGCAGGGGGTGCGGTGCGTCCGGGGCGTCCACCGAACGCATCAAGAACCACAGCTTGTCCAGATCGGCGAAGGCGGCAAGACCCATGCGCCCGGTGGTGAGGAAGACGCGCCGCCCCAGCGCGGGCAGTGCCGTTGCCGCCTCGGCCAGGGAGCCGACCGCATGCCAGGCGTCGCCGTCGCCGGGCACCCAGCCGGTCCTGCGCAGCGCCAGCAGGGGAACATGGGCGGCAGCGGCGGCAGCGGCCGCATTGAAACTGATCGTCTCGGCGAAAGGATGGGTGGCATCGATGAGCGCGCTCACCTGGTGCGTACGCAGCCATGCGGCCAGGCCGTCGGCTCCGCCGAAGCCGCCCACGCGCACCTCGCCCGGCGGCAGTCTCGGGCTTGCCACGCGTCCGGCCAGCGAGCTGGTCACCCTCGCTGCGGCGGGCAGCGTGTCCACCAGGGCCTCGGCGATGCGGCGGGCCTCCGTCGTCCCGCCAAGTACCAGTACGTGCATCGGATCCATCCATGAGTGAGGCGAAAGGCGGGCGCAGCGCCCAACTCAAGCACACCGGCCTGCGGCCCGGCTGGACGACCGGTGCCTGCGCGACCGCGGCCGCCACGGCCGCCTACACGGCCCTGCTCAGCGGCGACTTCCCCGACCCGGTGACCATCACCCTGCCCAAGGGGCAGACACCGGCCTTCGCCCTGGCGATCGAGGAGCTGGCCGAGGGGCGGGCGACAGCGGGTGTGGTCAAGGACGCGGGCGACGACCCCGACGTGACGCACGGCGCGCTGGTGCGGGCCACCGCGCGGCGGCTGCCGCCGGGTTCGGGTGTGGTCTTCAAGGCCGGACCCGGCGTGGGCACGGTCACCCTGCCCGGTCTGCCGCTCGAGGTCGGTGAACCGGCGGTCAACCCCGTACCGCGCCAGATGATCCGCGACCACATCGCGCGGGTCGCCGCGGAGCACCGGGGCTCGGGAGACGTCGAGATCACCGTCTCCGTGGACCACGGCGAGGAGATCGCCCGCTCCACCTGGAACCCCCGCCTCGGCATCCTGGGCGGCCTGTCGATCCTGGGCACCACCGGCATCGTGGTGCCCTACTCCTGCTCGGCGT
This sequence comes from Streptomyces rectiviolaceus, assembly GCF_039533825.1. Taxonomy (NCBI): domain Bacteria; kingdom Bacillati; phylum Actinomycetota; class Actinomycetes; order Kitasatosporales; family Streptomycetaceae; genus Streptomyces; species Streptomyces rectiviolaceus. The sequence continues at coordinate 375,175 of NZ_BAAAUG010000022.1, read as the reverse complement.
GGATCGACTCGATCCGCCGCGGCGTGGACGTGGCACGCGCTGCGGGGCGTACGCATGTGGCGGGCTGCACGGGCTCGACCTCGGAGAAGACGGTGGTGGCCGAGTACGGGCTCCCGGAGATCGCTCTGCTCGACATGGGGGACTTCGCGGGCGCGGTGCTCAAGTACGTGCGCCGGCACCCGGTGGACCGGCTCACGGTGTGCGGCGGATTCGCCAAGCTGTCGAAGCTCGCCGCCGGACACCTCGACCTGCACTCGGCCCGCTCCCAGGTCGACAAGTCCTTCCTGGCCGAACTTGCCCGCCGGGGCGGCGCGGACGAGGCGCTGGCCGCCGAGGTGGCAGGCGCCAACACGGGCCTTGCCGCGCTCCAGTTGTGCCAGGCGCGGGGTGTGCCGCTCGGGGACCTGGTGGCCGTGGGCGCGCGTGACGAGGCACTGGCGGTCCTGCGGGGCGCGCCGGTCGCCGTGGACGTCATCTGCATCGACCGGGCGGGCACGGTCGTGGGGCGCAGCAGCGTGCGCTGAGCGGTCCGGTGCGGTATCGCCCCGTAAGGGGCGCGGGGCTGTGACACATGCGGCTCCGCCGCGTGGGCGCGACCAGCCCCCACCGGCCCGCAGGTCTATCACCGCCCATCCAGCAGAGCCCTCAGCAGACGTGCCGATCGCGTCCCGGCGAGTAAAGGTGGCTGTCGCGGAACTGCTCGGCGCCCAACGTGCGGCCCACCATGATGACGGCGGTACGGATCACCCCTGCCGCCTTCACCTGCTCGGCGATCTCGTCGAGGGGCCCGCGCAGGATGAGCTCGTCCGGACGCGAGGCCAGCGCCACGACGGCCGCCGGGCAGTCGGCCCCGTAGTGCGGCAGGAGTTCCTCGACCACCCGGTCCACGTACTTGGCGGCCAGGTGGAGGACGATCAGGGCCCCGCTGCGTCCCAACGTGGCCAGGTCCTCGCCCTCGGGCATGGCGGTGGCACGGTGGGCGATCCGGGTGAGGATGACGGTCTGGCCGACGGTCGGCACGGTCAGCTCCCGCTTGAGCGCCGCCGCGGCGGCCGCGAACGCGGGGACACCCGGCACCACTTCATAGGGCACGCCCGCCTCGTCCAGGCGCCGCATCTGCTCGTTGACGGCGCTGAAGACGGACGGGTCGCCCGAGTGCAGACGGGCCACGTCGTGGCCCTGCTGGTGCGCGGTGACGAGCTCGGCGGTGATCTGGTCGATGTCCAGCTGCGCGGTGTCGACCAGGCGGGCGTCCTCGGGGCACTCGGCGAGCAGTTCGCGGGGCACCAGGCTGCCTGCGTACAGGCACACCCCGCAGGCGGCGAGCATGCGTGCGCCGCGCACCGTGATCAGGTCGGCCGCACCGGGCCCCGCGCCGATGAAGTACACGGTCATGTGTTGTCTCCTGAGGGTTCTGCGGGGGCTTCTGCTGAGCGTTCCGCGGTGGGGGGCGTCGAGGGTTTGCGTACGGACCACTGGGTGACCGGCATCGCCTGGCGCCAGCCGGTGAAGCCGCCTACGGGCACGGCGTGCGCGACGGCGAGGCGGACCAGGTCACCGCCGTGGCGGCGGTACCGCTCGGCGAGCAGTGCCTCCGACTCCAGCGTGACGGTGTTGGCGACCAGCCGGCCGCCGGCGGGCAGCGCCTCCCAGCAGGCTTCGAGCAGGCCGGGCACGGTAAGGCCGCCGCCGATGAACACGGCGTCGGGCGTGGGCAGTTCGGCCAGGCTCTCGGGGGCCGGGCCGGTGATCACGCGCAGGGCGGGGACCCCGAGGTGTGCGGCATTGCGCTCGATGCGCCGTGCCCGCACCGGATCGCGCTCCACGCTGATGGCCCGGCAGGAGGGGTGGGTGCGCATCCACTCGATGGCCACGGACCCCGAGCCGCCGCCGATGTCCCACAACAGCTCGCCGGGGGCAGGTGCGAGCACGCCGAGCGTGGTGGCCCGCACGTGACGCTTGGTGAGCTGCCCGTCGTGTTCGTACGCCTCGTCGGGCAAGCCGGGAACGGCGCCGAGGCGCAGGGCGTCGGGGTCACGTCGGCATGCGACCGCGATGACGTTCAGCGGGTCTCCCGGCGGGTGCGCCCAGGTGTCCGCCGTCCCTTCCGCGCAGGCCTCGTCCTCGCCGCCGAGCTGTTCAAGGACGCGGATCCGGCTCGGCCCGAAGCCGTGTTCGCGCAGCAGCGCGGCGACCACGGCGGGCGTGGTGGCGTCCGCGCTGAGCACAAGGAGCCGGCGGCCGTCGTGCAGGGCCGCGGCAAGGCGGGCGGCGGGCCGCCCGACCAGGGTGATGACCTCGGTGTCCTCCAGGGGCCAGCCGACGCGGGCGCAGGCATAGGAGACGGACGACGGGTGCGGCAGGATGCGCAGCCCGTCGGCGCCGAGTACCTCGGTCAGGGCGCGGCCGATGCCGTAGAACATCGGGTCGCCGCTGGCCAGGACGGCGATCCTGCGGCCCTCGTGCTCGGCGAGCAGGCCGGGTACGGCGGGCCGCAGCGGCGATGGCCACGGCACGCGTCGCCCTGTGCATTCCGGCGGGAGCAGGCCCAATTGGCGCTGAGCGCCGATCAGGACCTGCGCCTTGACGAGTTCCGTGCGTGCCGCGTCGGGCAGTCCTGCCCACCCGTCGGCTCCGATGCCCACCACGCTCAGGGCAGGCGGGGCGGGGGGTGCGGCGGGTGCGGGGGTCACGGACGGTACCTCGGTCTTCGGGGGCTGACGCACCCGAACTCTACTGTCCGGCCGTGACCGGACACCGGCCAGGTTGGTCTTCGCCGTACCCTTATTGCACATAACTTGCAACTAGGCTTGCAACTGGGCAGGAAGTGCGGGAGGGCGGGACGTGGAGTCTCCAGTAGTGCTGGGCATCGAGTCCTCGTGCGACGAGACCGGCGCGGGTCTCGTACGCGAGGGACGTCTGCTCGGACATGCCGTGGCGTCGAGCATGGACGAGCACGCCCGGTTCGGCGGAGTGGTGCCGGAGATCGCCGCGCGTGCGCACGTGCACTCCTTCACGCCCGTCGTCCGGGAGGCCCTGGAGCGGGCCGGACTGAGGACGGCGGACATCGGGGCGGTGGCCGTCACCACCGGGCCCGGCCTCTCGGGCGCGCTCCAGGTCGGCCTGGCCGGGGCGAAGACCCTGGCGTTCGCGCTCGGGGTGCCGCTGTACGGGGTGCACCACCTGGCCGGACACGTCGCCGCCGACACCCTGGAGCACGGTCCGCTGCCCGATCCCTGCATGGTGCTCATCGTCTCCGGCGGGCACACCTCGCTGCTTCTCGTACGGGATCTGGCGCGGGACCCGATCGTGCACCTGGGCGACACCATCGACGACGCGGCGGGCGAGTGCTTCGACAAGGTGGCCCGGGTGTTCGGTCTTCCGTACCCGGGCGGGCCTGCCGTCGACCGCGCCGCGCGGGAGGGCGATCCGGGCGCCGTGGCGTTCCCCCGGCCGCTGACCGGGCCACGAGACGCGCGCTACGACTTCTCCTTCTCCGGGCTCAAGACGGCCGCCGCACGCTGGGCCGAGCAACACCGGCTGCACGGCGAGGAGTTGCCGCTCGCCGACGGGGCGGCCTCGCTGCAGGAGGCGGTGGCCGATGTGCTGACACGCAAGGCGGTGGCCGCCTGCCGTGAACACGGCGTGGGCACGCTGGTCGTGGTGGGCGGCGTGGCCGCCAACTCACGCGTGCGGGCGCTGGCGGAGGAACGCTGCCGTGGCGCCGGGATCGCGCTGCGGGTACCGCCGTTGAAGCTCTGCACCGACAACGGCGCGATGATCGCGGCCGTCGGCGACCTGCTGGTCCGGGCGGGAGCCGAACCCGCCCCGCTGGACGTGTCCATCGACCCGTCGGCGCCCCTGCACCACGCCGCCCTGCATCCCGTCGCCACGTCGTATCGCGATCACGTCGGGCGGACAGCCCGGGCTCGGCAGACATGACAGTGGCTTGCCGATACGGGACTGGCACCGGGACCTGGGGCCGCCCGCCCAATTGCGCTTGTCCGGCTTTGCGGCACGGCGCTACCTTGGCGATGTGGATCTCTTCTCCCGCTCTTGGGCGGCATTGCGCACGGCGGTCGCCGAACTCCCGGACGAGGACTTCGCGCGCCCGTCCGGCTGTACGGGCTGGCTCGTGCGGGACTTGGTCTGCCATCTGGTCATCGACGCCCAGGACGTCCTGATCACCCTCGTGACCCCCGCCGACACGGAGCCGACCCGCGACGCGTTGACCTACTGGGACGTCACCGAGACGCCGCCGACCGGCGAGGACCCGCTCGACGCGCTGACCGTCCGGCTCGCCGCCGCGTACGAGGAGCCCTGGCTGCTCAAGTTCCACCTCGACGACGTCGGCTCGGCCGCCGGCCGCGCCGCCGAACTCGCCGACCCCGGCGCCCGGGTGAGCACCCGCGACGAGGTCCTCACCACGGGCGACTACCTCATGACGTACGTCATGGAATGGACCCTGCACCACCTCGACCTGATCGCGCACCTCCCGCATGTGGCGGGACCGCCCGCGCAGGGGCTCGCCCGGAGCCGCGAGATGCTGGAGAAGATCGCCGGCGCCGCGTTCCCCGCGTCGTTCTCCGATGCGGACGCGCTGCTGGTCGGCACTGGACGGCGTGCCCCGACCGACGCGGAGAAGGCCGACCTGGGCGAGCAGGCAGCGCGCCTCCCGTTCGTCCTCGGGTGATCGTCACCCGAGGACGAACGGGGTTTTCGGCGTGTCCTGAAGACCGCGAGGGTACTGGTCACCCGCCGCCCGTCACCGTGGCCTTGAGTGTCTGCGGTCCGGTGGCGCTGCCGGTGGGCGCGACCAGCAACGAGTCCAGGCGCAGGCCGAGTTCCTCCCCCGCGTGCTTCGGCGCTGCCAGGGTGATGGTCACGGGGGTCACCTTCCCGCCGCGTACGGAGAAGGGGCCGACGGCGCGTCGGGTCAGGTCCGCGCCCTTCACCAGCCGGGAGTGCTTGCCGACCTCGACGCGGTAGAGCGCCTCCGGTCGCGCCTCGCCGCGGACCGCCACCGACAGCCTCTCGCCACGGTCGGCGCTGATGTGGGCGGTGTGCCGCACCGTGGTCCGGTGGGTGCTCGAGTAACTGCCGTCGTCGGCATAGCTGTAGCCCTGCTCGATGTCGGCGGCGTCAAGGACGGCGGTCCTGTCCGGGCCGAGCGCGACCGTGCGCTCCGGGATGATCCGCAGCTCGCCGCCGAGTTCGACCTTCACGACGGGCAGCACCTCCTCGCGCGGCCGGTCGGGCAGCGTCACCACGAGGTCGTCCCCGTCCCGGCGCCACTTGAGCCGGCCCGTCGAGCCGTCCTCGCGGACAGAGCGTACGGAGGTGGCCAGGCCCGGCAGCCTGAGCTCCCCGGACTTGGGCCACCGGCTCACGTGCAGGAACAGGTCGCGGTCGTTGACGGTGACCTCGCCCCAGGGCAGGCCGCCGAAGCGGGTGGCCGATGCGCCGAGCACGGCCCCGGGGTGGCGGCGGAGCCAGTCGCCCATGCCGCGCAGGACGTCGGCCTCGAACTCGACGACCGAACCGTCGCCGCGCGGACCGATGTTGAGCAGGTAGTTGCCGCCCCGGGCACGCACGCCGGTCAGGCCGCCGACCAGGTCCCTGATCTTGCCGGGCAGGTCCTCACGCTTCTGCCAGCTGCGGTAGCCCCAGGTCTCGTGATAGATCGACGCGGGCGTCTGCCAGGCGCCGTCGAGTGCGACCGTGGGAATCTCGTTGTCGCCGAGGGTGCGGAAGTCGCCCTGGTTGTTCCACACCCGGCTGTTGATGGCCGCCTTCGGCTGGAGTTCGCGGACGATCCCGGCGAATTTCCGGCTCTGGGCGGCGGTGGGCGATGACATGTCGAACCACACCTCGGCGATGTCCCCGTACCGGGTCATCAGCTCACGGAGCTGTCCCTCGATGACGGGTTCCATCGACGCGGGGATCGGATTGTTGTTGTTGCCGTCGAACTCGTGGCCCTGGTGCCAGTCGACGAGCGAGAAGTAGAAGCCGAACTTCAGCCCCTGGCTGCGGCATTCGTCAGCGAGGGCCTTCAGCGGATCCTTGCCGTAGGGGGTCGCGTCGACGACGTCGTAGCCGGTGGTGTCGGTGTCGAACATGGAGAAGCCGTCGTGATGCTTGCTGGTGATGACCACGTAGCGCATCCCGGCCCGCTTCGCGAGGGAGCAGATCTCCGCGGGGTCGAACCGGTCCGGCCTGAACCGCTGGGCCACTTCGAGGTACTCCTCATCGGAGATGTCGGCCCACATCTGGATCTGTTCGCTGTAGCCCTTGGTGACCGGCTTGCCCTTCCACACGCCTCCCAGTTCGGAGAACAGCCCCCAGTGGATGAACATCCCGAACTGGAGCTCCTGCCAGGCCGCGAGGTCCTTGTCGTCGCTGGGCTCGATCTCGCCGGGTATGCCTTGCGTGCGTGGGTCGCCTGCCGGGTCCGCCTGCGTGGCGACCGCTGCGGGAGGGCTTGCCACGGCTGCTCCGACGGCGAGCAGGAGCACGAGCATGACGCCGATCATCTTGCGCATCACGAATCTCCTCTACAACTGCCCCTGTCGATTCGATTCATCCGACGTTAAGAGCTCATACGGACGCTCTATGTGTCAGGAGGGAGGAATGGGGGCGGGTACATCGGATGTTAGATGCGCGAGGGCGCGGCGTCACCACCCCCGACAGGCTCACTTGCGAGAGATACCGGTTTCTACGCAGCAACACTCAACTGGCGCTTCCCTATTGAGTGTTCAGCCACGGCCATGCTAGAAACCGCTTACTCTCCGCCCGCCGCACGAACGGCACACAGCCACGCGAGCCCCTCCTCCCCCCCCACTCGCAAGGAGCCCCCTCATGCGCAAGCGAACCGGAACACTCACAGCCGCCGCCTCCTCCCTGGTCCTGCTCACCGCAGCCCCCGCCGACGCCTCCGTCATCTGGGACGGGGACGCCTCCGCGGGGACCGGGGTGTTCTCCTCAACCCTGTGCGACTCACCCGGCAGCGTCGTCGCCCAGGACAACAACGACGGCCGCGGACAGGTCTTCAAGTTCAACAAGCCGCTCGGCCTCGAGCGTTGCGAGGCCCACGGGATCAGCGTCGGCGGTTCGCGGTACACCTTCAAGAACAACTCGACGTACTGGATCGGCTGGGACACCTCCACCAACACCCCGGACGCGGGCACGATCTTCCAGTGGAAGTCGTACGGCACCAACGACCAACACCAGCAGAACTACCCGGTGTTGATGAAGGTCGAGGGCGGCGTCCTCAAGCTGTTCCACATCGAGGTCGGCGAGAAGTGGACCCTGAAGTGGTCGACACCCGTCACGACCAGTACGTACAAGCGCATCGTGCTCGGCATCCACACCTCGTCCGACGCATCCGCCGGATGGGTGTCGGCCTTCTACAACGGCACCAAGGTCGCCGAGTTCTCCGGCCGCACGTGGGACGACCTGGGCAACGACACCCGCTTCGGCACCTACGGCTCCGAGGTCAAGGACAAGCGGGTCATCAACTGGATCGACGGGCTGAAGGTCGGCACGACGTACGGCGACGTGGACGGATAGGTCTCAGGCCCGCCGACGGATAGGCCTCACGCCCGCCGCCGGACCAACCGCCCGCCCGCAAGCTCCAGCAGGCTGTCGCGATGGCGTTCACGCAGGGCCCGGTCATGGGTGACCATTAAGACCGGCCCCGTGAACTGCTCCACCGCCTCCTGCAGTTGCTCGACCAGGGCCAGGCTGAGGTGGTTGCCGGGCTCGTCGAGCAGCAGCAGGTGCGGGCGCCGCGAGAACAGCAGCGCGAGTTCGAGCCGCCGCAGCTGGCCCACGGAGAGCCGATTCACCGGAACGTCGAAATCCGCGGTCCCGAACAGGCCGAACCTGGTCAGTTCCCTCGCGGCGTCCTCGACGTAGGCCGCGCGGTGCGCGGCGAAGGTGTCAAGGACGCCGCGCCGCTCCCGGGTGAAGTGACTCTCCTGCGGCAAGTAGCCGATGCGCAGCCCCGGTTCACGTACGACCACCCCCGCGTCGGGCGTCCGGAGGCCCGCCAGGACGGACAGGAGCGTGGACTTGCCCGCGCCGTTCGCCCCGGTGACCACATGCAGCGCACCGGGAGCGAGCTCCAGGTCCACACCACACACCACATCCCCGACAACCAGGCCCTCGGCCCGCAGCAGCACCCCGTCGGGCAGTTGCGCACTCTCGCTCTCCGGCGCCCGGAAGGCCAGCGGCTCGGGCGGGCGTCGCACTTCCTCGTCAAGCAGCAGCCCCAGTTGCTGCCGGGCCGCACGGGTCGCACGGGCGGCGGCGGCCTGTGCACCGCCGCCCGCGAGGTTGTAGGACAACTTGTCGCCGTCCCGCATCCCGCTGAAGGTGCGGCCGGACCTGCCCGCCTTGTCGAGCCGCCGCCGCGTCTCCGCAAGCGCCTGGCGCCAGTCGCGGTACTCCTGCCACCACCGTGCTTGTGCCGCGGCGCGTTCGTCGAGGTAGTCGCGGTAGCCGCCGCCGTAACGCACGGTGGAGCCGCGTGAGCCGTCCAGGTCGACGATGGCGGTGACGGCGGTGTCGAGCAGCAGCCGGTCGTGCGACGCGATGAGGCACGGCCCCTGGTACTGAGCCAGCCACTGGACGAGCCAGTCCACCGCGCGGTCGTCGAGGTGGTTCGTCGGCTCGTCGAGCAGCAGCCCCGCGGGTTCGGCGAGGACCAGCTCGGCGAGCGCCAGGCGGGATCGCTCGCCGCCCGACAGCGTTTCGGTGGGCCGAAGCCGGTCCAGGGAGCCAAGGCCGAAGACGTCAAGGACCTCGCCGACGCGGGCGTCCAGTTCCCAGCCGCCGCGTCGGGCGAACTCGTCCTGGAGTCGGCCGTACTCACTGAGCACCTCGCTCAGATCGGCCTTGTCTGATTCGCCCTTGCCTGAATCGTCCATGCCTGAGTCGTCCATGCCGGAAGACATCAACTCCTCGGCGGCGCGCATCCGTTCGGCCATGTCGCCGAACTCGGCGGTCGCCCGCGCGAGCACCGTCTCGATGGTCGCACCGGCCGGGAAGCCGGGCTGCTGGGGCAGGAAGCCCACCTGCCCCGCGACCGCCCGTAGGACCTGGCCGCGCTGCAGCGGCAGTTCACCGGCGATGGCTCGCAGCAACGTCGACTTGCCACGGCCGTTCTCGCCGATCAGGCCCACCCGCTCGCCCCGGGACACCTTCAGCGAGACATCGCGCAGCACGAGGCGGTCCCCGAGCGCGCAGTGCACGTTCTCGGCCAGGAGGTGCGCGGAACGGTGGTCGCCGGACACGACGTCCTGCGTACCGGGATGACCGGCCTTCGCCTCAGACATCGTGCGGCGTTCCGCAGTGGGCGCAGTAGCGGGCGTCACGTTCGGCGGCGAGGCGGCCGCACTCGGGGCAGACACGGTCGAGCAGACAGACCGGCTCACCCGCGTCGGTCCCGTCGGCGGGACCGGCAGCGGGGGCCGGGCGGCGGTGGACGGTCGTATAGATGAGCCCCTCGTCACCCGCGTCCACGCAGCGGATGATCCCCGCGGGAAGCCAGGCGAGGGCGCCGGGCGTGAGCTGCCAGGTCGCGTCCGGGGTGCGGAGTTCACCGGCGCCGCTCAGCACGGTGAACAGCACACCGTACGCATCCTCCGTGTGCTCGCCGATACTCGCGCCCGGAGCCAGCCGGACGGCGTCGGCGTCCAGATCCCTCGTACGGTCGCCGAGCGACCACAGGACGCTGATCTGCCCTCGCCCGACGGCTGCGGTCTGGTCCGGCCCGACGAACACCGGAGCGGCGGGGGCGGGCATGCTCATGCGAACTCCAGGCTCTCGTACCGGTGGTCGGCTGCGGCGCCGGCGGGATTCGAACCCGCGGACAGGGAAGGGCAAGGCCCGCCCGGCTCCCGTCAGTCGGCGCGGGAGGGGCTTCTCCCACGCCGATCGCAATGGGCCGCTCTGCCACGGCTCCGCAACCTGCGGGACCGCGCGATCCCGCTCCGGTGAGGATAGGGACAGCGCACTGTGGGGGGCGAGTTCATTTCTGGGATGCGGGGCCGCGGCCCTCGCCCTAGCCCTCGCCCTAGCCCTCACCTGCGGCATCGACCCTTGAGGCATCCGGACCTCGGCTACTGGCCCACCCTGCCGTCGATGCACTCGCGCAACAGGTCGGCCTGCCCGCAGTGACGGGCGTACTCCTCGATCCGGTGCACCATCAGCTCCCGGACGGCGAAGCCGTCCTTCCCCAAACGCTCGCCCAGGTCCGGGTGTTCGGCCAGTTCGGCGTCCATCGCGGCCTGCTCACGCCCCAGGTCGGCGTATGCGGCATCGACAAGGGCCTGCTCACCGACAGCTCCGTTGAAGTCCGCGTCGCGCTCGCCGTAGAGCTTCGGCAGCGGCTCGCCTTCCCTGATCCAGTTGCGCCAGTCCCGTTCCACCTCGGCGAGGTGCCGGAGCAGGCCGAGCAGCGACATCGTCGACGGCGGAACCGACCGGAGCGCCAGTTGCTCCGCGTCCAGGCCCTCGCACTTCATCCGCAGGGTCATGCGGTAACTCGTCAGGAAGTCCTGCAGCGTCGCCAGCTCGCCGTCCGGGCTGACTCCGTCGCTGTTGCGGGGGTCGTCGTCCGGGTCCGCCCACATGTCGGGGTAGGTGGTCGCTTGGCTCCATCGTTCGGGTTGGTCGCTCATGCGGGCCATGTTCGTCGGTGAGGACCCGGGATCGCCACCGACTTATCGATCGCGGCGGGCACCGCGCCGGGTCCTTACGCGCTGTGGATGATCTGGATCAGGTTGCCGCAGGTGTCGTCCAACACCGCGGTGGTGACCGGGCCCATCTCCAGCGGCTCCTGGGTGAACTGCACCCCGAGCTCCCGCAACCTGCTGAACTCCGCCTTTACGTCGTCCACGGCAAAGGCGGCGAGCGGGATACCGTCCTTGGCCAGCCCGTCCTTGTAGGCCTTCACCACAGGGTGGCCGGAGGGCTCCAGCAGCAGTTCGGTCCCGTCGGGAGCCTCCGGCGAGACCACGGTCAGCCATCGGTCATCGCCCAGCGGGACGTCGTGCTTCTTCACGAAGCCGAGCACCTCCGTGTAGAAGCGCAGGGCCTTTTCCTGGTCGTCGACGAAGACGCTGGTCCGGTGGATCTTCATTGGGCGCTCTCCGAGGTGTCGGTCCTGAGCCACCGGGTCGCGATGCGCTCTAGGGGTTCGGTGTTCAGATCATGGAATTTGTAGCGGCCTTGGCGCCGTGACACGACAAGGCCCGCTGATTCCAGTACGGCCAGGTGCTGGCTGATCGCCTGACGGGACAGCCCAAGACCGTGCTTGGTCACCAGTCGGGCGCAGATCTCGAACAGGGTCTGGCCGTCCCGTTCCACCAGCTCATCAAGGATGCGCCGACGGGTGGGGTCGGCCAGCGCCTTGAAAACATCTTCCGCCATGACCCCACCATAGGCAAGTCACGACTTACCTATCAAGGTGGATCTTGCCATTGGCCGGTCGACTCGAGGGCAGGCCGTCAGCGCCAGTCGGGCGCACCCGAGACGGGTGAAAGCAGGCTTTCGATCTTCGTCTGGATCTCCCGCATCACTGACACCACGCGACTCTGGTGCTCGTCGGTGAGCCGGACCACCGGCACCGAGCAGCTGATGGCATCTACGGCCGGGACGTCGTACCGCAGGGCGAACCCGAAGCCCGCGATGCCGCTCACCGTCTCCTCGCGGTCGATGGCGTAGCCGCGCTCACGCACTCGCCCGAGGTCGGCGAGCAGGGCGGCGCGGCCGGTGTGCGTGCTCCGCGTGAAGGCGGTCAACGGGGTTTCAGAGAGCGGGAGTTCGGCTTCCGGACGCTCGGCGAGCAGCGCCTTCCCGAGGGCTCCGGCGTGCGCGGGGACGCGGCGGCCGACCCGGCTGATGGTGCGTAGGTACTCGTGGGACTCGCGGGTCGCGAGGTACACGACGTTCGGGCCGTCGAGCCGCGCCAGGTGGATCGTCTCGCCCAAGGCGTCCGAGGCCTCGTCCATGTACGGGCGGATGGCGCGCACCCGCACGTCGCCGTCGAGGTAGCTCGTACCTGTGAGCAGCGTGCGGATCCCGATGCCGTAGAGGGAACCGGTGGTGTCCGTGCGCACCCAGCCGCAGTCGACGAGGGTCCGCAGCAGTTGGTACATGCTGCTGCGCGGTACGTCCAACTCCTCGGCGAGCTCGTCGAGACGGGCCGGACGGTCGGCGCGCTCGGCGAGCAGCTCAAGGAGCGCGACGGTGCGCAGCGCCGACTTCACCCCGCGAACACCCGCGCCCGCCCCGTGGTCCGCTCCGCTCTCCGACATGCGCCCATCGTAGATCCGCGTAGATCCGCGGCGCCTGCCCATTGACCCCCGATCGTTCATGACTCTAGCCTCCATTCTCATACGTGGACGCCATCTGCATATAGAGATGAGATTCATGAACGAGCTCGGCATGAACAGACTCAGTACGAGGCCCCAGGACGTTGCCCAGCGGCTGCGGCTGGGCATGGCGCGCGGCGTGCTGTCCTTCCCGCTCACGAGCATGGGGAGCGACGGCAGCCTCGACGCGGAGGCCTACCGCTCTTATCTGACGGCCCAGTTGGCGACCGGACCGGGCGCGGTGTTCCCCGCGTGCGGCACCGGCGAGTTCTTCTCGCTCGACGAGGAGGAGTACCGCGCGGTCATCCGGGTCACCGTCGAGGTCGCCGACGGCCGGCTGCCGGTGGTGGCGGGCACCGGATACGGCTGGGCCCAGTCGCTGCGGTTCGCCCGGATCGCGCAGGAGGAGGGCGCGGACGCCCTGTTGGTGATGCCCCACTACCTGGTCGAGGCGTCGCAGGACGGTCTGGTGGAACAGCTTCGCCGCATCGCCGCAGGCACCGCGCTGCCCCTCATCGTCTACCAGCGCGGCCAGGTCACCTTCACCGCCGAAGCCCTGCGCCGGATCGCCGGGATTCCCGCCGTCATCGGCCTCAAGGACGGGCACAGCGACCTCGATCGGCTGCAGCGCCTCACGCTTGCCGCCCCCGACGACTTCCTCTTCTTCAACGGCGCCGCCACCGCGGAGATCCAGGCCCGGGCCTACGCCACCGTCGGCGTCCCGGCCTACTCCTCCGCCGTCCACGCCTTCGCCCCCGAGATCGCCGACGCCTTCTTCACCGCGCTGCGGGAGCGGGACGATTCGGCGGTGGACCGGCTGCTGCGGGAGTTCTACGTCCCGCTGGTCGAGCTGCGCGACCGGGCGCCGGGGTACGCCGTCTCGCTCGTCAAGGCGGCCGCCCGGCTGCGCGGTCTCCCGGTCGGCCCGGTGCGCACGCCCCTCACCGATCCCGGTCCGGACGATGTCGCCGACCTGGAGAAGGTGCTGAACGCCGGGCTCGACCTGGTCTCGGCCGCGCGGCACAGGGCCTGACCGGCCCACCCCCACAACCCCCACAACCCCACGGCCCTACCCGCCCGCTCCGCCGTCCCGGACGACAACCGGCGGAGTCTTCCGGCGACTTGATCCACAGTTCAAAGGGGAACTGAAATGCCGCTCGTCGTAGTCGGGGTCAGCGTCTTGATCCTGCTGTTCCTCATGACCCGGCTGAAACTGAACGGTTTCGCCGCCCTCCTGTTCGTGGCGGTCGCCGTCGCGCTGGTGCAGGGGATTCCGGTGGCCACGATCCCGGACGTCCTCTCGGAGGGCATCGGCGGCCAGATCGGCGACACGATGCTCGTCATCGGGCTCGGCGCCATGGTCGGCCGCGTCATGGGGGACTCCGGTGCCGCACAGCGCATCGCCAACAAGATGCTGGACGCCTTCGGACCGCGGTGGGTCCAAGTGGCCATGGTGGTCACGTCCATGCTCATCGGCGTCACCATGTTCTACGAGGTCGCCTTCATCATCATCGTGCCCATCGCGTTCACCCTCGTACGCGTCACCGGGGCGAAGCTGCTGTGGATCGGCCTGCCGATGTCCATCACGCTCTCCACGATGCACAGCTTCCTGCCACCGCATCCCGGCCCCACCGCCGTGGCCGCGACGTTCCACGCCTCCGTCGGACTGACGCTGGTCTACGGCCTGTTCATCGCGATACCCGCCGGTGCGCTGATCGCGCTGGCGTGGCCGAGGCTTCCGTTCATCAAGGCGATGAACCCTTCCATCCCCAAGGGCCTGGTCAGCGAGCGGGAGTTCACCGACGAGGAGATGCCCGGCATCGGCTGGGCCCTGGCCGTGGCGCTCTTCCCCGTCGTACTGATCGCCGGTGCCTCGGTGACCGAGATGGCCACCTCCGGCGCGAGTCCGTTCCTCCACTTCATCACCTTCATCGGCTCGGCACCGATCGCACTGCTTCTGACTCTGCTCCTGGCGATCTGGGCGTTCGGGCCGCGCATCGGCCGCAGCCTGGCCGACGTCAGCGCTTCCTGTACGTCGGCGGCCCAGGCCATGGCCATGATCCTCCTGGTAATCGGGGCGGGCGGCGCCTTCAAGAACGTCCTCGTCGAAGGGGGCATCGCCGACCACATCAAGGACACCACCGACAGCTGGTCCGTCTCACCGCTCATCCTCGCGTGGCTCATCGCGGTGATCCTCCGCATCGCCCTCGGCTCGGCCACGGTCGCCGTCGTCACCGCCTCCGGCATCGTGCTGCCGCTCCTGGCGGGCAGCGGCGTCCACCCCGAGATCCTGGTGCTCGCCGTCTCCTGCGGATCGATCGCCTTCTCGCACGTCAACGACCCCGGATTCTGGCTGTTCAAGGAGTACTTCAACCTCTCGGTCATCGAGGCGATCAAGGTCCGCACCACCTATACGACGGTGCTCGCGATCCTCGGTCTCGGCGGCGTACTCGCGGTGGAGTGGGCCCTGGACGTCCTCAGCCTCTGACCCACCCGACCAGCACCGCGCTCCCCCACTACATCTGACACCTGAGGAATCTGTGAACGTGAACAGGCAGCCGACCGTCACCGCGTTCAGCGTCTACCCGGTCGCCGGCCGGGACTGCATGGAGCTCAACCTCTCCGGCGCACACGGCCCCTACTTCACCCGCAACATCGTGGTCCTGCGGGACTCCGAGGGCCGCACCGGCCTGGGTGAGGTACCGGGTGGCGAAAAGATCACCCAGACCCTGCGCGACGCCGAGTCCCTCGTCGTCGGCGCCCGCCTCGGTGACTACAAGCGCGTCCTGCGCGAGATCGGCGACCGTTTCGCCGACCGCGACGCCGGCGGGCGGGGCGCCCAGACCTTCGACCTGCGCACCGCCGTCCACGCCGTCACCGCCGTCGAGTCCGCGCTGCTCGACCTCCTGGGCCGGCACCTTGAGGTGCCGGTCGCGGCGCTGCTCGGGGACGGACAGCAGCGTGACTCCGTCCGTGTCCTCGGCTACCTCTTCTACGTCGGCGATCCCGACCGCACCGACCTGGAGTACGTCCGCGAGCCCGACTCCCCCGTCGACTGGCACCGCATCCGGCACGAGCAGGCCCTCTCCCCCGAGGCGATCGTCCGGCAGGCCGAAGCGGCCTACGACCGCTACGGCTTCCGGGACTTCAAGCTCAAGGGCGGCGTCCTGGAGGGCGCGGAGGAAGTCGCGGCCGTACGCGCCCTGAAGGACCGCTTCCCCCAGGCCCGCATCACCCTGGACCCCAACGGCGCGTGGTCCCTGCGCGAGGCGATCGAGCTGTGCGCCCCCCTGACCGACACGCTCGCCTACGCCGAGGATCCCTGCGGCGCCGAGGGCGGCTACTCCGGCCGCGAGGTCCTGGCCGAGTTCCGCCGCGCCACGGGACTGCCGACCGCCACCAACATGGTCGCCACGGACTGGCGGCAGATGACCCACGCCCTGGCCCTGCAGTCGGTCTCCATACCCCTCGCCGACCCGCACTTCTGGACCATGCAGGGCTCCGTACGCGTGGCGCAGCTGTGCAACGCGATGGGGCTCACCTGGGGTTGCCACTCCAACAACCACTTCGACATCTCCCTGGCCATGGTGACCCACTGCGGAGCCGCGGCCCCGGGCGACTACAACGCATTGGACACTCACTGGATATGGCAGGAGGGCCTGGAGCGCCTCACCACCGCCCCGCCCCGCATCGTCGACGGGGAGATCGCCGTGCCCGACGCCCCTGGTCTGGGCGTCGAGCTCGACATGGACCGTCTGCTGGCGGCCCACGACCTCTACCTGCGGAAGGCACTGGGCGCGCGCGACGACGCCGCCGGCATGCGCTACCTCATCCCCGACTGGCAGTTCGACAACAAGCGCCCCTGCCTGGTGCGTTGATGGTCACGGCCGGTTCCCGGCCTGGGGCGTCCCTCGGGGTTCTCCTCGACATGTACGGCCTGACCTGCGCATCAGCAACACCCCTCAACCATGGCACCACCGTCGAACGTAGATGGCACCACTAATGACTACCGATGGCACCACGCGTGTGCCATGATGGCGCCATCGGTAGCGCACTCCGGCCTCGCAGGCTGAGTGGCGCGCGTTTCGCGCAGTGAGCATCCACGGGGGTCGGATCATGGAGACAGCGCAGAGCCAGGAGCATGCGGCGCCCGGCGCCCTCACCGCCTTCGCCCGCTTCGTGCTCTGCGGCGGCGGGGTGGGGCTCGCCTCCAGCTTCGCCGTGGTGGCCCTCGCCTCCTGGGTTCCCTGGGTCCTGGCCAACGCCCTGATCACGGTGGTTTCCACGCTCTTCGCCACCGAGCTGCACGCCCGCTTCACCTTCGGTGCGGGCGGGCGGGCCACCTGGCGCCAGCATGGGCAGTCGGGCGGGTCCGCGGCGGCCGCGTACGCGGTGACCTGTGCAGCGATGCTTGTCCTGCAGCAGCTGGTGGCGGCGCCCGGTGCGGTGCTCGAGCAGGTCGTCTACCTGTCCGCCTCCGCACTCGCCGGTGTCGCGCGGTTCGCGGTGCTGCGCCTGGTCGTCTTCGCGCGCAGCCGCTCGCAGGCCGCGACCACGGTCCGCCCCGTGCACGCGACCGTGGCCCGCACCTCGGCCCCCGCCGCCCCCGCGGCGCTCTGCCACGCCGCCTGACCATTCCACCGGCACGAGTGCCGTGATCACTGTATTGGTCCTGGTCAGCACAGTGATCACCGGACCTGGCCGCAGGCCGCGCGGCAGGGCTTCGTAGGATCTTGGGTGAGTACGCGGACGCCCCGACCCCGGGCCGCCGATGCTGCCCGCGCCCCCTGCCGACCGCACGGGCGGCCGTGGCGACTCCTGCCCTCTGTCACCCCGCCGTCCGGGTCCCCCGCCGGCTGAAGTCCGGAACGTCCTTCTCTTGAGCACCGACGAAATCATCGAGGCGCCGCCCGCGCCTGCCCAGCAACGCCCCGGCACACGGCAGCGGCCACGCCTCCTGCCCCGCCTCGCGGGCCGCGCCCCCGCCCCGCCCCCCGCGGGCACCGCCCTGCACAACATCAGTGCCGTCACCGCTGTTCTGCTGGCCCTGGTCGCTGTCGGCTCCGTCGTCCACGAGCCGGTGCTGATACCCCCGCTGGCGGCATCCGCCGCGATCGTGCACAGCGTGCCCCTGCTGCCGCTGGCCCAGCCGCGCAGCGTGATCGCGGGCCACCTGCTGTGCGCGGGCGTCGGCTACGCGATCCTCGCCGCGCTGGGCAGCGCACCCTGGGCGGCGGCGCTGGCGGCCGGCATCGGTCTGGCCGTGATGACCGCGGCGCGCACCCCGCACTCGCCGGCCTGCGCCACCGCCGTCGTCATCGTCCTGCACCATCCCCGGCCCGCGACGTTCGTGCCCCTGCTCGCCGGGGCTGTCGTCGTGGTCGTCCTGGCGGGCTGGGCCGCCTCGTGCGCCCGTCCCGCCGCGCCGCGCTATCCCGCGTACTGGTGGTGATCAGTCTCGCGGCGTGCGCGTGCGCGTGGTGAGGTTCTTGGCGTGACGGCCGGGCATGAAGCCGGATGAATCCGGGCACCTGCGCACGCAGAGGGCAGAGAGCAGAGTTACGAGAAGGGATGTACGCGATGGCAGCGGCTGAGACAGTGACGTTCCCCTCCGGTGTGAGCGTGCCGGCACTGGGCCAGGGCACCTGGCGCATGGGCGACGATCCTTCGCGCCGCGCCGAGGAGCTCGCCGCCCTCCGCAGGGGCCTGGACCTGGGCATGACGCTGATCGACACAGCGGAGATGTACGGGAGCGGCGCCTCGGAGGAGTTGGTCGGCGAGGCGATCCGCGGGCACCGCGACGACGTGTTCCTGGTGAGCAAGGTGTTGCCGTCGAACGCCGACGCCCGCGGCACCGTCGACGCCTGCCACGCGAGCCTGCGCCGTCTGGGCACCGACCGGATCGACCTGTACTTGCTGCACTGGCGGGGCGGAGTGCCGCTCGCCGAGACCGTCGAGGCCCTGGAAGGGCTGGTCAGCCGCGGCAGCATCGGCGCCTGGGGCGTGAGCAACCTCGATGTCGACGACCTGGCGGAGCTGCCCCGGGATGCCCGCCCGCAGACGGATCAGGTGCTCTACAACCTCACCCGCCGCGGCCCCGAGTACGACCTGTTCCCCTGGTGCCGTGAACGCTCGATGCCCCTCATGGCCTACTCCCCGCTGGAGCAGGGGCGGCTGCTCGGCCATCAGGCCCTGGAGTCGGTGGCATCGGCGCACGGCAGCACACCGCTCCAGGTGGCGCTCGCCTGGGTCCTGCGGCACGACGACGTCATCGCCATCCCCAAGGCCTCCACCGCGGCGCACGTGGAGGAGAACCACGCGGCCCTCGACCTCAGCCTCACCGACGAGGACCTCAAGACGCTGGATGCCGCGTTCCCCGCGCCGGTGGGCAAGGAGCCTCTGGAGATGCTCTGACGGGCCCGCCCGAGGATCCCGACCGGCCGATGGACGTGTGGGACGTGTGCGCTCCGCATGCCAGGGCACCCGTGACGTCGCTGCGCATGCTTCCCCGAGCATGTCGCTCTAGGGTGAACCCCGGGGCCCGCAACGTCCGGAGCCAGGGGCTTCGGGCCTTACAGGAGGCACTTAATGCCCCTCGCCGCCAGCGGAACCTCGTCGCTGATGCTGATCATCGGCGTGGTGATCGTCGTCGTACTGCTCGCCCTCTTCTATTTCGGACGGCGACAGGTCACCCGACGCCCCAACCCACCGCAGTCGCCCCAGCCGCGCGCGGACTCCTGGGAGGAGCCCCACGAGGAGCCCCCCGAGTCGCGCTGAGCGTTCCGAGGAGGAACGGCATGCCCATCGCCACGGTCGATCCCGCCACCGGCGAGACGCTCGAGTCCTTCGAGCCGCTGGAGGACGCGAAGGTCGAACGCCGTCTGGCCGCCGCCCACGCCGCGTTCGGCCAGTACCGCACCAGCGACTTCAGCGAGCGCGCCCGGCTGATGAACCGGGCCGCCGACCTGCTGGAGGAGGACAACGCGTTCATCGCCCGGACCATGACCACCGAGATGGGCAAGCCCGTCAAGGCGGCAAGGGCCGAAGCCGCCAAGTGCGTCAAGGCCATGCGCTGGTACGCCGAGCGGGCCGAGGCGCTGCTCGCTGACGAGCACCCCGCCGAGGCCGACGTGGCGGATTCCGGCGCGACCCGCGCGATCGTCCGCTACCGCCCGCTCGGCGTCGTGCTCGCCGTGATGCCGTGGAACTTCCCGCTCTGGCAGGTCGTACGGTTCGCGGCCCCCGCCCTCATGGCGGGCAACGTCGGTCTGCTCAAGCACGCGTCGAACGTGCCCCAGACCGCCCTCTATCTGGAGGACCTCTTCAGCCGCGCCGGGTTCCCCGAGGGCTGCTTCCAGACCCTGCTGGTCGGCTCGGGCGCCGTCGAGGGCATCCTGCGCGACGAGCGGGTGGCGGCGGCGACCCTCACCGGCAGCGAACCGGCAGGCCGCTCGGTGGCGTCCATCGCGGGCGACGAGATCAAGAAGACGGTCCTGGAGCTGGGCGGCAGCGATCCCTACCTCGTGCTGCCGAGCGCCGACATCGAACGTGCCGCCGCGACCGCGGTGACCGCCCGGGTGCAGAACAACGGGCAGTCCTGCATCGCCGCCAAACGCTTCATCGTGCACGCCGACGTCTACGACGCCTTCCGCGACCGATTCGTCGCGGGCATGCGGGAGTTGACCGTAGGCGACCCGGCGAGCGAGGACACCGACGTCGGCCCGCTCTCCACCGAGCAGGGCCGCAAGGACCTGGAGGAACTCGTCGACGACGCGCTCGCCCACGGCGCCACCGCGCTGTGCGGCGGACAGCGCCCCAAGGAGCAGGAGCGGGGCTGGTACTACTCCCCCACCGTCCTCGCCGACGTGACCGAGCAGATGCGCATCCACCGTGAGGAGGCGTTCGGCCCGGTGGCCACGCTCTATCGCGTGGCGGACCTGAACGAGGCCGTGGCCCTGGCCAACGACTCGTCCTTCGGGCTCAGTTCCAATGTGTGGACGCGCGACGACGCCGACGTCGAACGCTGCGTACGGGACCTCCAGGCGGGCGGCGTCTTCTTCAACGGCATGACCGCCTCCCATCCCGGCCTGCCGTTCGGCGGCATCAAACGCTCGGGCTACGGACGGGAGCTCGCGGGGCACGGCATCCGCGAGTTCTGCAACGCCACGACGGTCTGGTACGGCCCGTCAGATCCGGACGTCAAGAGCTGACTACGACGACGCCGGGTCGGTCGTCCATCGACGGGCGCTGATTCCGGCGAGGATGAGGTCGATTCCGGCGAGGAACTCCACCCGGTCGTCGTGATCGCGCAGTTGGCCTGCGACGCTCCGGGTGAACGCGTACTCGTCGGGGTCGAGGTCCGCCCATGTGGCCGCGGCGGAGTCGAGGAACTCGGTCCGGCCCGTGTCCGGCCGGCGTGCGTGGTGTGCACGGGCGTCGGCCGCGTTCTGTCGGCCCACTCCGAGGATGTAGTTCAGCAGCGCGGACGCGGCGGTGAACCGGCCGGTGTCCGGCACTCCGAGCGCCTGGACCTGACGTCCGATGCGCTCGAAGACCCGCAGCAGCGGTGACTGGCCCGGGGCGCGGGCGAGTTCCGCACCGGTGCCGCGCGCCATCCACTCCCTGCCCATGGGGCACCGGTGGGCCGCGTGCCCGGCGTGACCCTGATCGGCGACGCCGCACACCTGATGGTCCCGTCCGGCGAAGGCGCCAACCTGGCCATGTACGACGGCGCCGAACTCGGCAGGGCCATCGCCGCGCACCCCGATGACGTCGAGGCCGCACTGAGTGAGTACGAGCAAACCCTGTTCACCGGAGACGAGTAGCCCCATCCCATCCAGCTCTGCCCGAGGTCAAGACGCGAGCTCAGTGGCCTTGCGGCGGCGGCTCCCCCTGCTCGGCGCCCGTCAGGCGCAGCTGCACCTGTACCTCCTGGTCGCCGGATGCGGAACCGGCACCCGTCACGACGAAGGCCGATTCGAGCGTGGCACGCAGCCGGTCCACCGCCACCGGTCCGCCCTGCAGATCGGCGGTGACCGGGCCCGCCAGCAACACGCCCCGGACCGACCCCGGGCTGCGGGCGGCAAGGAAACCGCCGGTCCAGACGGCGGGGCGGGGCTGCTCCGTCCGGTGCGGCGCGTCCTCGCCGCGGTCGGAGGGGAAGTGGGCGCGCAGCACACCGAAGACGGCGTCCGCGTCGGCGGCGGAGCACTCTCCGAGTACTACTTGGACCACGTCGGGGGAGTCGGACTGCGCGGTGGGGGAAGCCGGGCCGGGTGTGTCGTTCACGCTGTGCTCCAGTGGGGTCGCGGGTACCTGACGTGTGGTCACGGGTACCCGATGTGAGGGCAGGTAACTGATGTGGCGGCCGGTGCCTGGCGTCGTGGCCGGCAGCGGCACATGAGGGGCTCAGAGGTCGCGCAGGGCCGGCAGCAGCTTCTTCTCCGCCCAGTCGATGAAGGGGCGTTGATGGTCGCCGCCCACCTGGACGAGGGCGACTTCCGTGAAGCCCGCCTCGACGTAGGGGCGTACGGCGTCGACGAAGGCGTCGACGTCGTCGCCGCACGGGATCTGGTCCGCCATGTCCTGCCGGGTGACGTACTGGGTGGCGCCCGCGAAGCCGGAAGGGCCCGGCAGCTCGGCGTTGACGGGCCAGCCGCCGACCGACCAGCGGAACTGGTCGTGCGCACGGGCGACGGCCGCGTCCTTGTCGGTGTCGTAGCAGACGGGCAGCTGGCCCACGCGCGGCTTGCCGCTGCCGCCGTGCCGGTCGAAGGATGCGAGCAGCTCGCCCTTGGGCTCGGTCGCGATGACCAGGTCGGCGAGGCGTCCGGCCAGCGCGCAGGAGCGTCCGCCGGAGACCGCCACCCCAATGGGGGGCAGCTCGTCGGGCAGGTCCCACAGACGGGCGTTCGCCACGTCGAAGTGGGTGCCCTGGTGGTTGACGTTGTCGCCGGTGAACAGCGCGCGGATGATGCCGACCGCTTCCTCGAGCATCTCAAGGCGGACCTGCGGGGAGGGCCAGCCCTCGCCGACCACATGCTCGTTGAGACTCTCGCCCGAGCCGAGACCGAGCCGGAAGCGGCCCTCGGAGAGCAACTGCATCGTCGCGGCCTTCTGCGCCACCACGGCGGGGTGGTATCGGACCGTCGGGCAGGTCACGTACGTCATGAGCGGGATCCGCGAGGTCGCCTGCGCCGCCGCCCCGAGCACGCTCCACGCGTAGGGCGCGTGTCCCTGCGAGTCGAGCCAGGGGAAGTAGTGGTCAGAGGTGACGGAGAAATCGAACCCGGCCTGCTCCGCCGCGACCAGGTCGTCGACGAGGGCACGGGGGCCCGCTTGCTCGGTCATCATCGTGTAGCCGATTTGCACCATATTTGTACGCTTTGCCGAACTGCTGCCGCTGAAACATCACCGTCCGCGGGCGCGTGCGGCCGCTGCCCACGCGGCGCGGCGGTACTCGAGTGCCCTCCGGCCCTACTTCCAGTCGTACGCGTACGCGGCCACCCAGGTGATCTCCAGCTGCGCGCTGCTGCCGGGCGCCGCGCCCGGGCCTTCGAGCGCGCTCTCGTTCTGCAGGACCCAGGACAGCGGGTGGTCCGGCACGCCGCGGGTGTCGTGGCCGGTCTGCCGTCCGTCCACGAAGAAGCGCACATTCCCCGGGGTCCATTCGGTCGACACCGTGTGCCATTCGGTCCACTCGTCCGCGCCTTGGAACGAGCCCTGTTCGCCGCCGCCGCACGGATGGTGGAAGGCGGTGAGGTCTCCGGACCAATTGCCCTCGGGGTGGTCCATCTCGCAGCCTCCGCCATAGTGCAGCCAGGCCGACTTGTATCCCGGGGCGGGCTTGGTCACCTTGATACGGGCGCTGTACTTGCCGTACTTCATCTGCATGACGGCACGCGGTACGACCGCCGCGGCGTGCACCGGCCCTCCGTCGTCGGGCCGCCACATCCGGACACGCATCCGGCCGTCGCCGTTCTCCGCAGGGCCCACGCTCACCGTGTCCTCCGGGTGGTAGACACCGACGACGCCACGGCCCCGGTCGTTGGACGTGTCGCGCCAACCGGCGGGGTAGGCCCACCAGTTGTCACGGTACGAGCCCTTGAGACCGCCGCAGTACGCGGCGGAGGTGTCCGCGTGGTGGTCGCAGTCGCTGAACCCGCCCAGCGGCACCCGGTCACCGTTGAAGTCCTCGGCGACGACCTGCCAGAACGGGCCGCAGTCCCCGCGCGGCAGCTCAGCGCCGACGCCGCCGCAGGCGTCCGCCGACTGCGGCGCTCCCCCGGCGCTCGGGATCGACAGCAGGGCGGCCAGCAGGGTGGTGCCGAGCGCCGCGAGCACGACCGGCCTGCGCCGTCTCGCCGCCGCGTGTGATCCCATCGCGATGCCTTCCTCCTGGCCGCACGCGCCCACCGAAACCGGCGGACGCCTCCCGCGAAGGGGGTCATCCTCGCGGAGGCGGGAAGGCCCCGCCATACCGCTGACGCGTTTCCCTCGCCACCGAGGGCACGCGGAAGTGCAACCGAATCCCAGGAGTAAACGGAACTCGCCGAGATCATGAACTGGTGTACACGTTCGACCGGTTGGGACATAGGTTGTGCGTTGAACAGTTCATGCCTCGGTGGAAAGACGGACGCTACCCATGACCGACCACGCCACGACGCCCGGATCTGCGGCGCGTCAGAAGATCGACACATCGGTGCCGCACTCGGCCCGGATCTGGAACTACTGGCTGGGCGGGAAGGACAACTACCCCGTCGACGAGCAGGCCGGCGACGCCTACAGCGCCGTCTTCCCCGGCATCGTCACCGTCGCCCGCAGCAGCCGCGCCTTCCTGCGCCGCAACATCACCCACCTGGTCACCGAGGCGGGCATCGGCCAGTTCCTGGACATCGGCACCGGCCTGCCGACCGTCGACAACACCCATGAGGTCGCCCAGCGGCTCGATCCCCGGACCAGGATCGTGTACGTCGACCATGACCCGATGGTCCTCGCGCACGCCCGCGCCCTGCTCACCTCGACCCCCGAGGGAGCCACCGCGTACGTCGACGCCGATCTGTCCGACCCCGACCGCATCCTGGCGGCCGCAGCCGAGACGCTCGACCTCACCCGTCCCACCGCCCTGATCCTCAGCAACATCCTGGGCCACGTCGCCGACTACGAACAGGCACGCGCCATCGTCACCCGTCTGATGGAGGGCCTGCCCTCCGGCAGCTACCTCTCCATCAACGACGGTTCACGGGGCACCGACGCCGACTACGAACAGGCCCAGGACGCCTACAACGAAACCGGCGCGGTCCCGTACTTCCTGCGCCCCGTCGACCAGATCAAGGCGTTCTTCGACGGCCTGGAACTCCTGGAGCCCGGGGTCGTCTCGGTGCCCTTCTGGCGCCCGGACCCCTCCTCCCCCGCTCCGCAGCCCATCGGCGAACACGGCGGCCTCGCCCGCAAGCCGTGACGCCCTGACCCGTCACCAGGGCAACGGGCCCTCGGCGTCGACGTAGCAGCCCGTAGGTCCTTCGGGGTCCGCCTGCGCCATGCGGACGATGATCTCGGCGCCCTGTTCGACGGTCTGGACCCCGGTGTTGCCGTTCAGGTCGGTCTTGGTGAAGCCGGGCTCCACGGCGTTGATCCGCATGGCAGGGAAGGCCTTCGCGTACTGCACGGTGATCATGTTGACCGCGGTCTTCGACGCCGGGTAGGCCACGCCCGGGTACGCGAACGCCGGGGTGCCCGCATCGGCGACGCGGTGCAGGGAGGCCAGGCCGCTGCTGAGGTTGACGATGACGGGGGCGGACGAGCGTCGCAGCAGCGGCAGGAACGCCTGGGTGACGCGGACCAGGCCGAAGACGTTCGTCTCGAACACCTCCCGCATCTGGTCGGCGGTCACGTCGGCGGCGCCGGGCACGGTGTTGTCGGGGGTGCGGCTCTCGATGCCCGCGTTGTTGATCAGTACGTCGAGGCCTCCCTCGGCCTCGACGGCCTTGGCCGCGGCCGCCACGGACGCGTCGTCGGTGACGTCGATCCGGACGGTCCGCGCCCCCACCCGCTCGGCTGCGCGGCGGCCCCTTTCGGCGTTCCGGCTGCCGATGTAGACGGTGTGGCCCGCGGCGACGAGCCGGCGGGCGGTCTCCAGGCCGAGGCCCTTGTTCGCTCCGGTGATCAGTGTCGTAGTCATGCCTCCAGGCTGCGGCGGTCGGCCCGGAGCAGCCAGGAGTCCCCGCTTCCTGGGACTGCCGGTACCAGGAAGTTCCGCGTGCCGCGGTGCACAGTGGTGGGCATGGCGAGCACGGAGTTCGGGCGGGTGGTGCGGCGGTGGCGCGACCGGGTCCGCCCCGAGGCGGCGGGGCTGCCCGCGGGCGGACAGCGGCGCGCGGCCGGGCTGCGCCGTGAGGAACTCGCGATGCTGGCGGGGATCTCGGTCGACTACGTGACCCGCCTTGAACAAGGCCGGGCGACCCACCCGTCGGAACAGGTGGTGGAGGCCCTCGGACGGGCGTTGCGCCTGTCCGCGGCCGAACGCGAGCACCTGTTCCACGTCGCCGGGCTCGTACCGCCGGGGCAGGGCACGGTGCCCGCGTACATCACGCCGAGTGTGCACCGGATGCTGGATCGGCTGACCGGGACGCCGGTGGCCGTCTCCGACGCATCGTGGACGTTGCTGCTGGCCAATCCCCTGTACACGGCGCTGATGGGCGAGCGGCACGGCCGCGAGCGCAGCGGTGCCCGGCGGGCCTTCCTCGGTTCGGGCGGCCGCGTGCGCCACACCTCGCGGTCCCAGCTCGCGATGGAGACCGCGGTGGTGTCGGACCTGCGCGCCGCAGCCGTCAGGTATCCGGCGGACCAGCGGCTGCGGCAGCAGATCGCGGAACTGCGCGCGCACAGCGAGCGGTTCGCCGAACTGTGGGACTCCGGCGCGGTGGGCCGTCACGAGGCGTCCCGCAAGACCATCGACCACCCCCAGGTGGGCGCCGTCACCCTGGACTGCGACGTGCTCAGTGTCGCGGGCTGCGACCTGCGCATCATGATCTACACGGCCGAACCCGGCAGCCCGGATGCCGAACGCCTCGAACTCCTGGCGGTCCTGGGCAGCCAGACGCTCACCCCCGGCTAGCCTCCCTGGTTCCACGGTGACCGCCTTCGGGCCACCGTCGCCGATACGCCACCCGCGCGATCCCGGCATGCCGGAACGTGTGTCCTGACTCAGGCTGGGCATGCGGTCACACCGCAGACCACGCTTCGACGAGGGAGCAGAGCGCCATGGGGACCGATGTGTTCCGCTCGGAAGTGCCCCTGACGGTGAACGGCGAGCCTCGCCGCCCTACCGTCGACCACCGTTCGACGCTGCTGGACGTCCTGCGCGAGCAGCTGGGGCTCACCGGCGCCAAGAAGGGCTGTGATCACGGCCAGTGCGGTGCCTGCACCGTCCTCGTGGACGGACGCCGCGCCAACAGCTGTCTGCTGCTGGCCGTCGCCCACGAGGGCTGCGACATCACCACCGTGGAAGGGCTGCGCGCCGCTGACGGTGAGGGCCTGCATCCCGTGCAGCGGGCTTTCCTGGAGCGCGACGCCTTCCAGTGCGGCTACTGCACGCCGGGCCAGATCTGTTCGGCCGTCGGCGCCCTCGCGGAGGCCGCGGCGGGCCACGCCTCGCACGTGACGGATCCGGGGGCGGACACCGGCGCCCCCGTGGAGCTGACCCGGGACGAGATCCGTGAGCGGCTCAGCGGCAACCTGTGCCGCTGCGGCGCCTATCCGCACATCGTCGAGGCCGTCGAGGACGTGGCACCGTGAAGCCCTTCCGGTACGTACGCGCCTACAGCGTCGAAGAGGCGACCGCGGCCCACGCCGGCCGCCAGGGCTCCCGCTATCTGGGCGGCGGCACCAATCTCGTCGACCTGATGAAGCTGGGCGTGGAGCGCCCCGGGACGCTGATCGACGTCAGCAGGCTGCCGCTGGACGCGGTGGAGGAGCTGCCCGACGGGTCCGTCCGCGCGGGCGCGACCGTGCGCAACAGCGACCTCGCCGCCCACCCCCTGGTGCGCGACCGCTACCCCGTGCTTGCCCAGGCGCTGCTCGCGGGCGCGTCGGGCCAGCTGCGCAATGTGGCCACCACCGGCGGCAACCTGCTCCAGCGCACCCGCTGCCCCTACTTCCAGGACCTGGGCAAACCGTGCAACAAGCGGGAGCCCGGCACCGGCTGCGGCGCGCGCGACGGCGTCCACCGTGACCACGCGGTCCTGGGCCACTCGCAGCAGTGCATCGCCACGCACCCCTCCGACATGGCGGTCGCGCTCGCCGCGCTCGATGCCCGGGTCGAGCTGCACGGCGTACGGGGCCGGCGCACCCTGCCCGTCGCCGAGTTCCACCGTCTGCCCGGCGACCGTCCGGACCTGGACACCGAGATCGCACCGGGCGAGCTCATCACCGGTGTGGTGCTCCCGCCCGCGGCCGCGGGGCTGCCCTCCGCCTACCGCAAGGCCCGCGACCGCGCCTCGTACGCCTTCGCACTGGCCTCGGTGGCCGTGGTCCTGGACGTCGAGGACTCCGTCGTACGCCAGGCGCGGATCGCGTTCGGCGGCCTTGCCCACCGGCCCTGGCGCGCCCGGCATGCAGAGGAGGCGCTGCTGGGCGGCGCGCCGAGCGACGAGTCGTTCCTGCACGCCGTGGAGGCCGAGCTCTCGGCGGCCCAGCCGCTGCGGGACAACGCGTTCAAGGTCCACCTCGCCCGCAATCTCGCCTGTGACGTCCTGCGCCGCCTGGCCGACCCGTCCCCCACCCACTGACCCCAACACCGACTGACCCCCGCTTTCAGGGAGAACCCCATGCCGGACACCGTCAGCGCCCTCGGGGCGCCCGCCGAGCGCAGGGAGGGCCCCCAGAAGGTGACCGGGACCGCCCGCTACGCCGCCGAGCACACCCCCGAGGGGTGCGCCTACGCCTGGCCGGTTCCCGCCACGGTGGCGCGCGGCACGGTCACCGCCGTCGACGCCGCGGCGGCCCTGGCGCTGCCCGGCGTCGTCGACGTCCTCACCCACCTGAACGCGCCGCGCCTGGAGAAGCCGGACGACGGCACCCTCGCCGTGCTGCAGGACGCGCGCGTTCCGCACCGGGGCTGGTACGTCGCCCTGGTCGTGGCCGACAGCCTGGAGGCGGCCCGCGCGGGCGCCGCGGCCGTCCAGGTCACCTACGCCGAGGAACCGCACGACGTCACCCTGAAGGCCGATCACCCCGAGGCCTACGTGCCTGAGGACGAGGACGGCACATCCGGCGAGCACGTGCGCGGTGACGCGGAGGCCGCGTTCGCCTCCGCGCCCTCCCGCGTCGATGTCGCCTATCGGGTGCCGCCGCTGCACAACCACCCCATGGAGCCGCACGCGGCCACCGCCCACTGGCAGGACGGGCGGCTGACCGTCCACGACAGCAGCCAGGGCGCCACCACCGTCCGCGACGTCCTCGCGGGCATGTTCTCGCTGCCCAAGGAGCAGATCACGGTCGTCTCCGAGCATGTCGGCGGCGGCTTCGGCTCCAAGGGCACGCCACGCCCACACGTGGTGCTTGCCTCCATGGCCGCCCGCGTGACCGGGAGGCCCGTCAAACTCTCCCTGCCGAGGCGCCAGTTGGCTGCCGTGGTGGGCCATCGCTCGCCGACCGTGCACCGGGTGCGTCTTGGGGCGGAGCGGGACGGCAGGCTGACCTCCGTGATCCATGAGGTGAGCGCGCACACCTCGCGCGTCAAGGAGTTCGTCGAGACGGCCGCCGCCGCGACACGCGTCATGTACCCCTCGCCGCACGCGCGCACCACCCACCGTGTGGTGGCGCTCGACGTGCCGAGCCCTTCCTGGATGCGGGCCCCGGGCGAGGCACCCGGCATGTACGCGCTGGAGTCGGCGATGGACGAGCTCGCCCTGACCCTCGGCATCGACCCCGTCGAACTGCGCCTGCGCAACGACACCCAGCGGGAACCCGACAGCTCCAAGCCCTTCAGCAGCCGCCACCTCGCCGAGTGCCTGCGCGAGGGCGCCCGTCGCTTCGGCTGGTCCGAGCGTGACCCGCGCCCCCGCTCGCGCGCAGAGGGGCCCGTCCTGGTGGGCAGCGGGGTCGCCGCGGCCACGTACCCGGTGGTCGTCGCCCCGTCCCGGGCGAGCGCCCACGCCTACCCGGACGGCACCTTCGTGGTCCGGGTCAACGCCACCGACATCGGCACGGGCGCCCGCACCGTGCTCGCCCAGGTCGCCGCCGACGCGCTCGGCGTCCCGCTGGAATCCGTGCGCACCGATATCGGCAGCAGCGACCTTCCGGCCGCGTCGCTGGCGGGCGGTTCCTCCGGGACGGCCTCCTGGGGCTGGGCCGTCCACGAGGCCTGTACGCGGCTTGCCGCGCGCCTGGCCGGACAGCAGGGGCAGCAGCTGCCCCCGGAGGGCGTGGGCGCCACCGCCGACACGGCGGGCGAGGCCGACGCGGACAGCGACTACTCCCGCCACTCCTTCGGCGCCCACTTCGCCGAGGTCGGCGTCGACACGGTGTCCGGCGAGGTCAGGGTGCGTCGGCTGCTCGGCGTCTACGCCGCCGGGCACATCCTCAACTCCCGTACGGCGCGCTCGCAGTTCATCGGCGCGATGACGATGGGCCTGGGCATGGCGCTGACCGAGGGGAGCACCATGGACGCGGCCTTCGGCGACTTCGCGGAGGCCGACCTCGCCGCGTACCACGTACCGGCGAACGCGGACGTACCCGCGATCGAGGCGCACTGGATCGACGAGGACGACCCCCACCTCAACCCCATGGGCAGCAAGGGGATCGGGGAGATCGGCATCGTCGGAACGGCAGCGGCCATCGGAAACGCCGTGCACCACGCGACCGGGCTGCGGCTGCGCGAACTGCCCCTCACGCCGGACCGGGTGCTGGCGGGCGGCATCTGAACCGAAGGGCGCCGGGGCGGTGCCGCCGCCCTCAGGCCACGGCCCGCTTCTCCCTCGTCCAGGCCAGCAGCTTCTCCGCCGTCCAGGTCGTCACCACGCGCTCGGCGGGCACCCCGCACTCCTCGGCCCGCGCGCACCCGAACACCTGCCAGTCCAGCTGACCCGGTGCGTGCGCGTCGGTGTCCACGGAGAAGAGCACTCCGGCGTCCACGGCCTGCCGCAGCAGCCGGCGCGGCGGGTCGAGCCGTTCCGGCCTGCTGTTGATCTCCACCGCCGTGCCCGCCGCCGCGCACGCGGCGAACACCGCGTCCGCGTCGAACTGCGATTCCGGTCTGCCGCGCCCGGTGACGAGGCGGCCGGTGCAGTGGCCGAGCACGTCGGCCCGTGGATTGCTGACGGCGGCGACCATGCGCCGCGTCATCGCGGCGGCGTCCATGCGCAGTTTGGAGTGCACGGAGACGACCACCACGTCGAGCCGGTCGAGCAGCTCCGGCTCCTGGTCGAGCGAACCGTCGTCGAGGATGTCGCACTCGATGCCTGTCAGCAGCCGGAAGGGCGCCCAGCGCTCGTTGAGGTCGGCCACCACCGCGAGCTGCTCGCGCAGCCGCTCCGGCGAAAGGCCGTGCGCGATGGTCAGCCGGGGCGAGTGGTCGGTGAGCACGGCCCACTCATGGCCGATTGCCCGGGCCGCGCGGCCCATGTCCTCGATCGGGCTGCCGCCGTCGGACCAGTCGGAGTGCAGATGGCAGTCGCCGCGCAGCAGCGCCCGCAGCCGGGCGCCGCCCTCGGCGAGCGGGGCGTCCGCCTCGCCCTCGAGCTTCTCCAGATACCCCGGCACGTCACCGGCCAGCGCCTCGCGGACCACCCCGGCGGTCTTGGGGCCGATGCCCTTGAGCGACTCCAGGGACCCTTCGGCGACGCGCCGCGCGGCCTCGCCGTCGGCCAGCTCGCCGACCACCGCGGCCGCGGTGCGAAAGGCCCGCACGCGGTAGGTCGGGGCGCCGCCGCGCTCCAGCAGAAAGGCGATCCGTTCCAGCGCCACCACGGGATCCATCGGCACCTCCGGCCGCCGGGGACTGCGACGGCGTACGTGTGCTTCCAGCGTCGCCCACAAAGGGCGGCGGGGCATGTGAAGGGCCGGAGCCTTCACCGCCCCGGGGGACGCCTACGCCGCGGGTTCGGCGGACGGGGCGTCCGGGACGGCCGCGATCGGCCCCCTGAAGTCCAGCACGGCCTCGGCTCTCTGCTGGGTCTCCTCGGCGGCCTTGCGGGCTGTCGCGAGGACGTCGCCGTGCTCCTGGACGAGGGTGTCGTAGATCGGCGCCTGAGCGGCGTCATTGGCTGGCATGACCAGCGGCTCCTTGTTCGGGTGACTGTATTGGTTCAGTTCGGCCGCATGCGGCCGGTCCGCGACCTTACGCTGCGCTTGCGGGCCTCTGCGGACCGGGGTCGACCGCTGAGACGGCGGGACCGGTGGTCCGGGGAGCGCCCGGGTACGCCGGAAATCCGGCGGACACAGGCGAATGCGCGCCTCGCGCGCCCGCGCCCGGGCGGGATCCGGGGCCCGATGTGAGACTGCTGGTGAGGCGGTGATCACAGATGTCGAGCCAGCCCAGGGAGTCCGGGCCCGAGAGCCCGGGCACCGGAAGCTCCGGTTCCGAGAAGCAAGGCCCCCGGCAGCCCGGCCCCGGGGAGCAGCTGTTTGAGCAGCTGCTCGCCGCGGCGCACGCGGCGGCTCCGATGGAGCTTCCCCTCCTTGCGCAGCGGTTCGCCGATGCCGTCGGGCTCGACCGGGTCGAGGTGTACCTCGTGGACATCCAGCAGCGGTGTCTGGTGCCGCTGGCCGAGGGGCCGCCCGCCCTCGGTGTGGACACCTCCGTCGCCGGTTCGGCCTACCGGGCGCACGAGCTGCGCGTCGAGGAACTGGCCCAGGGCAGGATCGTCGCCTGGCTGCCGCTGATCGACGGCGCCGAGCGCCTCGGCGTGATCGGTGCCACGGCGTCGGTCATCGACGCCGCGCTGCTGCGCCGCTGCCGCATGCTGGCCTCCGTCCTGGCCATGACGATCACCTCGAAGCGGGAGTCGAGCGACAGCTTCGCGCGCCGGACACGGTCCGAGGCCATGCAGCTGCCCGCCGAGATGCTGCGGGCCTTCCTGCCGCCCAGGACGATCGGCAACTCCCATGTGATCTCGACCGCCGTGCTCGAACCGGCGTACGAGATCGGCGGCGACGCCTTCGATCACTCCCTGACCCCTTCGACCCTGCACGTGGCGATCCTGGACTCCATGGGCCACAACCTCGCGTCGGGCCTCACGACCGCCGTGGCGATGGCCGGCTGCCGCAACGCCCGACGGGCCGAGGCCGAGCTGCCCGAGCTCGTCGACACCGTCCAGCACGCACTGGCCGGATGGCTGCCCGAGCAGTTCTGCACCGGAATCCTCGCCCAGCTCGACCTGGCCGAAGGCGTGCTGCGGTGGTGCAACTGCGGCCATCCGCCGCCCCTGCTGATCCGGGACCACCGCGTGCTCGACCGCGCGCTGGAGCGGCCGCCCCAGCCGCCCATGGGCACGCCCGCCCTGCTGGCCGACGTGGAGTGGCAGGTCCACGAGGAGGCGCTCGAGCCGGGTGACCGGGTGCTGATGTACACCGACGGCGTCACCGAACTGCGGACCGGCGGCGGCGCCGAGTTCGGCCTGGAGCGATTCACGGACAGCATCATCCGCGCGACCGCCGCGGGCGAACCAGCGCCGGAGGCACTGCGCCAGCTCATCCACGCCATCCTCGACCGGCAGGACAACCAACTGCGCGACGACGCGACGCTGTTGCTCCTCGAGTGGCGCCCGCCCGGATCGCGCTGACCTGCCGGCCTTTCGCGGCCCGCTCCCTCCCCGCATGCCGGAACGTGTGTTCTGGATCAGGGTGGATACACGGCACAGCAGGACCATCAGTCGCGCGTGAAGGAGGACGAGCAGCGTGGGAGACGACGAGGTCATGGGCGACGAGGTCTACCAGCCTGACGCGGAGGAGGTCCGCGAGGACGAGGGCATCCTCGACGCGGAGGACACCCTGAACGACCGCGGGGCGGATCCGTACGACGAGGGCTGGTCGCCACCCGAGCGACCCCTCGGGGTGGCACATACCGGCACCACCGCCCAGGAGCAGCAGGACGGCGAGAGCCTGGCGGAACGCCTCTCCGAGGAGCGGCCCGACCCCGCGCTCGAAGTCCCCGGGCCGGCCGAGGACGACGACGGCATCGGGGACACGACCGACACCGACGGCGAGCCGATCGACGCGACTGAGGTCGGGGACGCCCGCGCCGGGCGTCTGTTCGCCCCCGACGACGGGGCCAGCGAGGACCCGGAGGACAACGCCGAACAGGACATGATCGGCGAGGACATGGGCATCGACGGCGGGGCGGCGTCCGCCGAGGAGGCCGCGGTGCATCTCATCGATCCGGACGCCGCCGAAGCGGCGGACTCCGCCGGCTGACGGGGGCCGCCCACGGCCGTGCCGGACGGCGATGGCTCCTCCCCCGCCGGCGTACGGCATCGCTGTGTCAGCGCAGGTCGAGTCGCATCAGGATCCGGGGATGACCGGCCAGCACGGAGGTCGTGTCGGCGGCGTGGGTGAACCCGGCACGCTCGAAGTTCTTGCGGATCCCGGCGTACGCCATCGTCAGGTCGACCTTGGCGTCACCGTTGTCGAGCGGGTACGCCTCGACCGCCGGTGCGCCGTGGGCGCGGGCGAACTCGACCGCGCCGGCGATGAGTGCGTGCGAGATCCCCTGCTTGCGGTGACCGGGGCGCACACGAATGCACCACAGGGACCAGACCGGCAGGTCGTCGATGTGCGGAATCTTGCGGTTGCGCGCGAAGGACGTCTCGGAGCGCGGTGCCACGGCCGCCCAGCCCACCGGCTCGTCGCCGTCGTAGGCGAGCACTCCGGGAGGGGGCTCCGCACCGCACAACGCGGCGACGTACTCACCGCGGGCCGGACCGCGGAGCTCGTTGTTGAGCTTGGACGGGATCCGGTAGCTCAGGCACCAGCAGACATTGGCGCCAGGTGACTTCGGGCCGAGCACGGCACGGACATCCTCGAAGACCGAGGCCGGGCGCACGTCAATGGGCATGGCACCACAGTGGCACGCGTTCCGGCCGTGGCAGTAGCAGTGGCAGGGGCAGTGGCTGTGAATGTGGCGCGCGGCGTGCGGGGCCGGGCTACTCGTCCGCCTGACCGTCCCGCGCGGCTTCGGCCTCGGCCACGGACGCGGCGGCGCGGACCAGGGCCGCGGTGGCCGTCGAACGGGACTGCTGCGGCCAGGCGACGGCGAGGATCGCGGGCGGTGCGTCCGTGACCGGCCGGTAGACGACACCCGGGCGCGGATAGCGGTCGGCGACCGAGGCGGGCAGCAGAGGGATCACGCCCCCGAGGCCGACGAGCGTGAGCAGTTGGGCCAGGTCGCGGCTCTCGCGGCGGATCTCGTCGAGGTACTGGTGCATGTCACCGGGGCGCAGGCCGAGGTCGGCGAGGGCCAGGCGGTCCCGGGCGGCGAGCGGATGGCCGACGGCAAGTGCCGCGACGCGCGGTTCGGCGGCCAGCGTCTCGGTGTCAAGGCCGGTGCGGTCGAACGGCTCGTGGACCAGGGCCACATCGGCTTCGCCCAGGCGCAGGAGCCGCGGCTGTTCGTTCCAGCCGCACAGCCGGACGGCCACCGGCAGGGCAGCCGGCTCCGACGCGAAGCGCGCCAGGATCGGCTCCAGGAGGCCCGCGTCCCCGTCGGCCTTCACGGCCAGGACCAGCTTGGGGTCGCGGGCGGCCGCGCGCTGGGCCCGCCGCCCGGCGGCCTGCAGAGCGTCCAGGGCGATCCTCGCCTCGGCGAGGAGCACCGTCCCTGCCGGGGTGAGGGCCACGCTGTGGGTGGTCCGCTCAAAGAGGGTGACGCCCAGCTCCGTCTCCAGCCGGCGGATCGCGCGGGACAGCGGGGGCGGGGAGATGCCGAGCCGCTCGGCGGCGCGGGCGAAGTTGAGCTCCTCGGCGACGGCGAGGAAATAACGCAGCGAACGGGACTCCACGCTTCCACTCCCCTCCGTTCGGTCGGTATTGCCCTGAGGGTAACAAGCCGGAGCGGATCGATCCTTCAGTTCGACCGCGCGACGCAGCAGGCTCGACGGCATCCGACAACGCATCCCTGGGGAGCCCTTTTCATGATCGTCGTCACCACCCCCACCGGCCAGATCGGCCGCCAGGTCCTGGACCTCCTCCTCGACGCCCCGGAAGGCACCGCGGGGATCCGCGTGATCGCCCGCGACCCGGCCCGCCTGCCGGCGCGGGTACGCGCGGGCGTCGAGGTCGTACGGGGCTCGCATGCCGATCCCACCGTCCTGAAGGAGGCATGCGCGGGCGCCGACCGCGTGTTCTGGCTTGTTCCCCCGACGCCGTCGGCCGACAGCGTCGAGGGGCACTTCCGCGACTTCACCGAGCCGCTGCGCGAGGTGATCGGAGATCAGGGCGTCCAGCGGGTCGTCGCCGTCTCCACCCTGGGCCGCTCGGTGGCGGAGAACGCCGGACTCATCTCGGCCTCGCTCGCCATGGACGAGGCCATCGCGGACACGGGCGTGCACTACCGGGCGCTGTGCCCGCCGTTCCTGATGGAGAACCTGCTGGGCCAGGCCGCGTCGATCCGGGACGCGGGCGCGTTCTTCCTTGCGCTGGCGGAGGAGCGCGTACTGCGCACTTGCGCGACCGGCGACATCGCCGCCGCGGCGGCCCGCCTGCTCCTGGACGACTCCTGGACGGGACAGGAGGACGTCCCGCTGGTCGGACCCGACGACCTGTCCCCCGCGGGCATGGCACAGGTCATCTCCGAGGTCCTCGAACGCCCGGTACGCATCCGGCGGACCAGCAGCGCGGACTACAGGGCGACGATGCTGCGCCACGGGGCGAGCGAGGCCTGGGCCCAGGGTCTCGCCGACATGACAGAAGCCCTGAACACCCAGGGCTTCTACGGCGCCGACGTACCGAGCACTCCGGAGGCCGCGCCCACCGGCTTCCGCCAGTGGTGCCAGGAGATGCTCAGGCCGGCCGTCCTGGCCTAGGCCCTGTCCGGCTGCCCTGACAGGGCCCCGGCCGGATCAGATGTGCAGTCGCAGCCACGCGCCGATGGCGGCGAAGTCCTCTTCGGTCAGGCCTCGCCCGGGGTCGATCCGATACAGGAGGGCCGGGCCCGAGTGGTGTGCCGCCACCCAGGCCCGGTCGGCTTCGGAGATTTCGTCATCGACCCAGACGAAAGGGCGGCCGGCCGCCCAACCGAGAAGGGGACGGGTCTTCCAGTGGAGTCCGTGCCATTCATCCTCGCCGGACGGCTCCGGCCAGGCCACTACGGGCAGCTCCGGCAGGCCGAGCCACGGTCCGACGCAGTCGTTCGCGTCGGACATCCACGTCGTGGCCCACACCAGATCGCACGGCAGCGCCAGCAGCCTGGGCCCGTGCGCCGGGTCGATCCGCGTGATCAGCGGATTCACGTCGGCTCCCTGCGGCCCGCGCCCGGTCTCGTAGGTCGGGTACCCGCCCGGAAGCTGTTCCCGTGTCGCCCCGAAGGGGATGAGGGGTCCATCGACGTCGAGAAAGAGTAGGGGCAGCGCAGAACCGATCACGCCTGCACGGTAGCGATGTTCAGGCGCGTCGTCGCAGGGCACCTGAGCGGAATGACCCCATGTGCTCCACATGATCTTCACGTGAACCCCTGCCCAACGGTTGAGGCTTCGACCAACTCCCAGGTCAGGGGCGTTTATTACTCAATCTTTGGCAGATTTTTGCTCTGTCATCAGAGGTTAATGCGATGGCAAAGTGAGAGACACAGCTGCCGTACAGGCTGTCACCGGGGCGACGTGGTGCCCGCTGTCACTCAGCGGTCCGCGCCGCCTCACTGTCACCATCGACCCGACCACACCGCGTCCCGGCTCCGCCGCAGTGACGCAGGAGGCAGGCCATCATGAAGTCCCTGATCGACAACGCCCGTTCCTTCGCCGCGACACATGTCGCGGCGCCCCAGAACACCGCGGCCTTCCAGGCCCTCGGGGCCGGGCAATCGCCCGAAGCCCTGTTCGTCACGTGCTCCGACTCACGCGTCGTACCGGCCCTGATCACCGGCGCACGCCCCGGCGAACTCTTCGAACTCCGTACGGCGGGCAACGTCGTACCGCCCTACCCCTCCGGCGAAGACACCGGCCGGGAGGGCCGCCCCATGAGCGAGGCGGCCACCATCGAGTACGCGGTGTGCGTGCTCGGAGTCCGCGACATCGTCGTCTGCGGGCACTCGCACTGCGGCGCGGTGGGCGCCCTGGTGCGGGGCGAAGACCTGTCGGCCGTACCGGCCGTGCGGGACTGGCTGGACCACTCCGTCGCCGCGGACGCCGCCGTGCGCTCCCTCGTCCCGGCCTCCGCGGACGTGGCGGAAGCCGTGCAGACACACGTGCTCGCGCAGGTGGAGAGGTTGCGCGCGTACCCCTGCGTGAGAGAGCGGATCGCCGACGGCTCGCTCACCCTGCACGCCTGGTACTACGAGGTGCACACCGGCACCGTCACCGCCCACCGCCCGTCGTTCGACGACCGGCCCGCGTTCGGTCCGCTGTGAGAGCCGCCGCCACGCCCCACCGCCCGGCCCGCTCCCACGACAGGACTCCCCACCCTCATGTCCTCCCTTCTCTCCACTCTCCGCTCCCCCTTCAGCCCACTGCGTGAACCCGGCGTCAAGCGCCAGGACTTCCTCGCCTCACTCGTCGTCTTCCTGGTCGCCCTGCCGCTGTGCGTCGGCGTGGCCGTCGCCTCCGGCGTGCCCGCCGAACTGGGCCTTGTCACCGGCATCGTCGGCGGCCTGGTCGTCGGCTTCCTGCCGGGCAGCGCCCTGCAGGTGAGCGGGCCCGCCGCCGGACTGACCGTGCTCGTCTTCGAGGCCGTGCAGGAGTTCGGGCTCGGCATGCTCGGCGCGATCGTGCTGCTCACCGGCGCGCTGCAGATCGCCCTCGGCCTGCTGCGCTGCGGCCGGTGGTTCCGCGCCATCTCCGTGTCCGTCGTGCAGGGCATGCTGGCGGGCATCGGACTCGTACTGATCCTCGGTCAGCTGTACACCATGGCCGGGGCCGAGCAGCCACGCTCCGGGCTCGACAAGATCGCCGGGCTGCCCGGACTGCTTGCCGACGTGCTGGGCGACACCACCTCACTGACCGCCGCGGCCCTTGGCCTCGGCACCATCGCCGTGCTCGTCCTTTGGCCGAAGCTGCCCGCGGCCGTGCGCGTGGTGCCCGCCCCGCTGGCCGCCGTCGCTCTGGCCACGGCTGTGTCCGCAGGGCTGAGCCTGGACGTGGCCAACGTGACGGTGCGCGGCCTTGTCGACGCCATCCAGCCGCCCGGGTTCGGCGACCTGGCCGCCCTGGGCAGCGTGGCCGTACTCGGCACGGTCCTTGCGTTCACCCTCATCGCCTCGGCCGAATCGCTGTTCAGCGCGGCCGCGGTGGACCGCATGCACGACGGCCCACGCACCCACTACGACAAGGAGCTGGTCGCCCAGGGCATCGGCAACGCGACGTGCGGCGTGCTGGGGGCCCTGCCGATGACCGCGGTCATCGTCCGCAGCTCGGCCAACGTCGAGGCCGGCGCACGCACTCCGCTCTCCCGCATCCTGCACGGCGCGTGGCTGCTGCTGTTCGCCGTGCTGCTTCCGGCCGCACTGGGCATCATCCCGCTGGCGGCGCTCGCCGGCGTGCTGGTCCACGCGGGCTGCAAGCTGATCCCCGTCAAGGAGATCGTCCCGCTCGCCCGTGCCCACCGGGGCGAGGCCCTGGTCCTCGCCACCACCGCGATCGCCATCGTGGTGACCAACATGTTCGAGGGCGTGGTGCTCGGCCTGGTGCTCGCGGTGATCAAGTCCGCCTGGGACACCTCCCATGTCCACCTGGACGTACGGGAACTGACCGGCGGCCGGATGGTGGTCACCCTCACCGGCAACGCCACGTTCCTGCGGCTGCCGCGCATCCTGGAGACGCTGGAGGGCCTGCCCAAGGACCGGCCCATCGAGCTGGATCTGACCGCGGTGCGCCATCTGGACCACGCCTGCCGTACGACGCTGGAGAACTGGGCGATGCGCCACAACGACAGCGGTACGGAAGCGGTGCGGATGAAAACAGCCTCGGTGACCGCTGAGCGGAGCTGACACCGCCCGACCGCGCCTGCGGGGGGCCAACGGCCGAATGCCGGGGGCGCGCGAAAATCAATCAGCCGAAGCATGCATGACCTTCGCTTCGCCGGGCACTCGCTTACTTGGCCCCGCCGCGTCCCCCCGTCGCGGCGGGGCCGCTGCGTGCCTCGGTCGACGATGGCCCCCACCGATCGCGGGGTGCTGTTGGGGCGCCTGGGAAAATGGCCCGCATGACACACGACAGTGAAATGGGCGCCGCCCACGACATCGACAGGGAAGGCCCGCTGACCATGGTGGCAGCCGCGATCGTTCAGGCGGGGCGCCTGCTGGTCGTCAGCAAGCAGGCGGCTCCCCACGTCTTCTATCTGCCGGGTGGCAAGCCTGACGCAGGTGAGGCGCAGCTTGAGACTCTCTCCCGTGAGCTGGACGAAGAGCTCGGGGTGGAGCCCTTGGAGCCTCAGTTCCTGGCCGATGTCGAGGCCATGGCTGCCCTTGAGCGGGTTCCGATGAAGGTGTCGGTCTTCGAGGCGCGCATCAGCCAGGTGCCCGAGCCCGCCGCGGAGCTGGCGGCACTGCGGTGGGTTTCCGGGCATGAACGGGACGTTCAGCTCGCTCCCGCGGTCAGGGACCACGTCCTGCCGTTGCTCAGGCAGCGCGGCACCATGGCGTCCTAGCGGGAACGCGGCCGCCGTCCGCTACCGGCGGCTGCGCACCAGCAAGTACACGAAGTAAGGCGTCCCGACGACGGCCGTCATGAGCCCCGCGCCCAGTTGGGCCGGGGCGATCACGGTCCGGCCGAGCAGGTCCGCGAGGCAGACCAGGCTCGCGCCCATCAGCATCGCGACCGGCACGACCCGTACGTGCCGTCGTCCCACCAAGGCGCGTGCCGCGTGCGGTGCCACGAGGCCCACGAAACCGATCGTGCCCGCGGCGGCCACCGCGGTGGCGCTGAGCAGCACGCTCACGACGAGGAAGCCGAGGCGTCCGCGTGCCAGGTCGAGGCCGAGGAGCCGGGGGGTGTCCTCGTCGAGCGACACGAGGTCGAGTTCCTTGCGGCGGGCGACGGCCACGACGGTCGCGGCCACGAGCACGGCCGCGACCGGCAGGATGTCGGTGCCGGTCCGTCCGTAGGTGGAGCCCGAGAGCCAGATGAGCGCCTTGGTCGCGCTGAACCGGTCGGTGAGCACGATCAACAGGCTGATGAGCGCCATCGTTCCCGAGGACACACCGATGCCGACGAGGACGAGCCTGCTGTTCTGGAAGCCGCCCTTCGCCGCGAGTCCGAAGACGACGACAGCGCTGACGGCGGCGCCGGCGAACGCCGCGCCCGCGATGCCCCACGACCCGGAGCCCGGCGCCGATGTGACGAGGATGATGGCGCCGAGCGCCGCTCCGCCGGAGACGCCGAGGACACCGGGTTCCGCGAGTGGGTTGCGGGTCACGGACTGCACGAGCGTGCCGGACAGCGCGAGCGCGGCACCCGCGAGGAGTGCGGCAAGCACCCGTGGCACCCGGGTGTCGAGGACGAAGGTGATGGCCTGACCTGATTGGCCCCGGGCCCAGTTGACCACGTCGCCGAGCAGGAACGTGCTGTCGCCGACGAGCACCGCGGCGATCGTGACGCCGACCAGCACGCCCACGAGGAGCACCACGGTGATGACGTACGCGGTCCTGCTGGGAATGCGCAGCCGGTCCGGCGCGGCGGCACCGGCGCCGTCGCGGGTACGCATCGCCATCACGACGAGGAAGACCGCGCCGACGACGCTGGTGATGACGCCCGTGGGGACGGTGACTCCCGTCTGGGTGGACGTCACGGCGCGCAGGAGTACGTCGGAGCCAAGCACGAGGGCCGCGCCCACAAGACCCGCGACGGGGATGCGGGTCCGGTGGCGTAGGAGGGCACGGACGCGGCCGGCGAGTGGGCGCACCAGGGCCGGCGCGCACAGTCCCACGAAGGCGATCGGCCCTGCCAGCGTCACCGCGCCGGCCGCGAGCAGCGAGGCGAGGACGACGGCCGTGACGCGGGTGCCGCGGACCGGGATGCCTAGGCCGCGCGCGGCGTCGTCGCCCAGGGCCAGGGCGTCGACGCGGCGGGCGATGAGCAGGAGGCCCGCGAGTGCGGCCGCGATGACGGGTGCCATCTGGGCCACTCCGTCGAAACCGTTCTGGCTGATGCTTCCCTGGCCCCACCGGTAGAGGCCCTGGGTCTGTTCGGGGGCCAGCAGGAGCAGCGCCTCGGTGATGGCGTTGAGCCCGAGGGCGAGCGCGCTGCCGGCGAGGACGAGGCGGACGGTGCCCGCGCCGCGTCCGGCGAGTGCGAGGACCACGGCGGCAGCGGCGAGGCCGCCGACGAACGCCACTCCCGACGAGGCGAGCAGCGGCGCCGTCGCACCGCTGGCGACCAGGACGGTCATCGCAAGGTACGAACCGGCGTTGACCGCGAGGGTGTCAGGTGAGGCGAGCACATTGCGGCTGACCGCCTGGAGGGCGGCGCCCGCCGCGCCGAGCGCGACGCCTACGAGTATCCCGGCGATCATGCGTGGCAGGCGTGAGGCGATGACGACGGATGAATCGCCCTGCTCCGCCTGGCCGGTGAGGGCCTTCCACACCTGGCTCGCGCCGACGGAGGCGGTGCCTTGCGTGATGTCGACGACGGCGAGAACGGCGACCAGAAGGACGAGACCGGCCGTCACCGCGACCGCGCCCGAGGGGGACGCGACCGCGCGTTCGGGCGTGGCTGAGGGCGTTGCGGTGACGACCACGGTCTCCTACTTCTTCAGGCTGTCGATGAGGGCGTCGATGTACGCCTCCATCGCCCCGGGGCCGCCGAACATCCAGATGCCGTCGGGCAGGCGGTGGACCTCGTCGTCCTTGACGAACGGCAGCGACTTCCAGACGGAGTTGTCGGCGAGCTCGTCGGTGAACACGTCGGAGCTGTCGTCGCCCTTGTTGCCGATGTAGACGAACTTCACGTCGTCGCCGAGCGCGGTGAGACCCTCGACGTCGGTGGTG
Organism: Streptomyces rectiviolaceus; assembly: GCF_039533825.1. Classification (NCBI taxonomy): domain Bacteria; kingdom Bacillati; phylum Actinomycetota; class Actinomycetes; order Kitasatosporales; family Streptomycetaceae; genus Streptomyces; species Streptomyces rectiviolaceus. The sequence goes on along the minus strand of NZ_BAAAUG010000022.1, from coordinate 332,665 downwards.
GCGAGTCCGTAGTCCTTGTCGCCCTTGAGCTTCCAGTCGTTCTTGAGCCCGAGGTCCTCGTTGACGGCGCCGAGGAGGGAGTTGCTCGTGTAGCCGCGTATGGAGACCTGGTTGGAGGCGGCGTAGCCGTCGGCGAAGGCGATCTTCGAGCCGTCGAGCTTGGCCTCCTTCAGCGCCTTCTTGCCTTCGGCGACCTTCGCCTCGTACGACTCCTTGGCCTTCTTGGCCTCGCTGGTGGTGCCGGTGGCCTTGGCGATGACGTCGAGGGTGTCGAACATCTGGCCCACCTGGTCGGAACCGTCGGCGGCCTTGACCTGGAGGACGGGACCGATCTTCTTCATCTGCTTCACCGCGGAGGCCGACATGTCGGTCGTGGTGACGATGAGGTCCGGGGTGAGACCGGCGAGGGTGTCCATGCTCGGCTCGCCGCGGGTGCCGATGTCCTTGGGGTCGTTCTTCAGCGGAACCGCGGAGTCCCACGCCTTGTAGCCCTTGACGTCGGCGACACCGACGGGGTCCACGCCCAGCGTGACCATGGACTCGACGACGTTCCACTCGGTTCCGACGACCTTCTTGGCCGGACCGTCGAGCTTCACCTGCGCGCCGTTGGCGTCGGTGAGGGTGATCGGTTCGGACTTCTTGTCCGAACTGCTCTTGGCGGGCTCGGACGTGCCACAGCCGGACAGGATGAGGGCGACGGCGGTGGCGGCCGCCGCGGCGATGAGGGGGCGTCTCATGAGGAGGTGTGGAGCCTTTCGCTTCTGCTGTGGTGGCGGCCTATCGCGCGGGTGCGCAGCCGGCCGGTGAGGGGGTCTGTGTCGACCTCGATGCGGATGCCGTACGTCTCGGACAGGCGCTCGGGCTGCAGTACGTCTTCGGGGGCGCCGTCGGCGACGATGCGCCCGGCGTCAAGGAGGGCGATCCGGTCGGCGACGGCGGGCGCCTGGNNGCCCGCCTGGTCGAGGTCGTGCAGGACGACTCCGACGGCGATGCCGCCTTCGTCCGCGAGGTCACGCATCAGGTCGAGGAGTTCGATCTGGTAGCGCAGGTCGAGGTAGGTGGTCGGCTCGTCGAGGAGGAGGACGCCCGTCTCCTGGGCGAGGCAGCTGGCGAGCCACACCCGCTGCAACTGCCCGCCGGAGAGCTGGTCGACGGCGCGATCGGCCAGGTTGTCCACGCCGGTCAGGGTGAGCACGCGCTCCACCACGGCGGCGCCCCCGGCGTCCGCCTGACCCCAGCGGCCCCGGTAGGGATAGCGGCCGAACTCCACGACGTCACGGACGGTCAGACCGCCCGGCGTGGGGCGTCCTTGAGTCAGGAGCGCGACATGCCGGGCGAACTGGCGGGCGGTGAGGTCGAAGCCGTCGGCGGCGTCGGCCGTGCCGGAATCGAGGGTCAGTGTGCCGTGCCGGGCGCCCTGCAGGCGGGCGACGGTGCGCAGAAGCGTCGACTTGCCGCTCCCGTTGGGGCCGACGAGAGCGGTCACTTCGCCGGGCCTGAGCTGGATGGCGGCGTCATGGACGACGTCGACTCCGTCGTACGACACGGTCATGTGCTCGGCGGACAATTCGTGACCGCGCGGACGTGTGGCGCTACCTGCGCGTTCACTGGATCTCACGAGCGTGAAGGTTAGCCTAACCTTAGTCTGGCTGGAAATAGCGGCCCCATAACCGACCTTCACGGCAAGCAAGTCGCACCACGCCTCCTCTCGGCGGGCGCAACGAGAAGAGGCCACCCCGCTCCTTCGCGGGGTGGCCTCTGGCCTGCTTTCGATCACCTGCGCCGTGGACGGCGGCCGATCGCCGTCAGTAGAGCTTCTTGACGGCCTTGATGGTCGTGGACTTGAAGTCGGCCACCTGCGCGTGGGCGAAGTTGCCCATCTGCCCCCACTGGACGAGTGTCACGGTGTTGCCGTCCCGGCCGACCGAGAACAGGTTGATGTCCGAGGCTCCCCACGTGGCCTCGGTGTGGATGCCATAGACGTGGGCGCCTTCCTCGACGTTCAGCTTTCCGTAGTACTTCTGCGTCGCGGTGATCTCGGGATCCTGCTGCATCAGCTTCTTCGCGCAGCCGGCGAGGTCCTTGCGCATCAGGGCCGCGAAGTCCTTGGCACGCTGCTCGCTGCGCTCGACCACCGTCACCTGGAGGGCGCCGGTGTCGTAGTCCGTGCGGTAGGCACGGTGCACGGAGATCGACGGCAGGGCCTCCCCCACACACATCGGCAGCGGGTCGGGCTGCCCGGCGGTCACCGGGCCGGCAGTCCACGCCGACGACGCGTGCGGCGGCAGTTCGGACGGTGCCAGGAACCGAGGCGAGTCGGCGGCGGCCGCCGGAACCGCACCGGCACCAACACCCGCCATGGCCACCGCTGCCCCCAGCGCACACAACCCTCGGCTCATACGAACGCTCATGATCGTCAACTCCCCGTTCTCGAACGACTCCAACGCCACGTACGACCCGCGACACCCCGCACCCGTTGCCCCCGCTCACGTCACAGCCCTGTCCGCGAAGTCACCGAACGGTAACGTCCACTGCTCGGTGCGCGACGGTGCCACGCTCCGGCACCCGCACAGGGCCCAGCACCCCGGGCGACTGCGGTCGGCGAGCGGGGGCAAGGGTGGAGCGGGGAAGGCGGCGCGGTATGCCGCGTTCGACAGACAATGAGGAGTAGCCCATGGACAGTTCCGCGACGCCTGCGCACGCGGCGTCTGCCCGCGAGCCGGACGGATCCGGCACGTGGGCTCGACGGGGCGCCGCACTGCGCCGTACGCCGGCGGCGATGTGGAACGACGACGTGTCGGACTGGGCCGCGGCGTTGACGTACTACGCGATTCTCGCCCTGCTGCCCGCACTCCTGGTCACGGTCAGCCTGATCAGTCTGGTCAGTCCCGACACGACGCAGTCACTCATCACCGAGGTCACCGACTGGGCTCCCGCGCAGTCGGGCAGCGCCTTGAACGAGGCACTCACCGAGATGGCCGGCGCGCGCTCCGCCGCCGTGACCGTGGTGATCGCCGGGGGTGTCAGCGCGCTGTGGTCCGCCTCCAGTTACGCGGCGGTCTTCCGGCGGGCGCTGCACGCCATGCACGGCGTGAAGGACACCCGTCCCGTGTGGCGCAAGGCGCACCGTGTGCTCATGACCGCCCTCGCGCTGCTCGCGCTGCTGGCCGCCAGCGCGCTCGTGCTCGTCCTGAGCGGCTCGCTCGTCCAGGCCGTCGGGCGGCGCGCCGGTGTCGGCGACGCGGGGCAGACCGTCTGGAGTGTCATGAGGTGGCCCGCTCTGGTCTGTCTGGTGGTCCTGCTCGTCCTCGTCCTCTTCCGTAACGCACCGCCCGCGGAGCGCGGTTGGCGCCGCAGCTTGCCGGGCGGACTGCTGGCCGCGCTGCTGTGGCTCCTGTCATCGGGCCTGTTCACCTTGTACGCCTCGGGGTTCGGCACCTACGGCAAGCTCTACGGCTCGCTGGCGGGCGTGGTCGTCTTCCTGGTGTGGCTCTGGGTGTCCAACCTGGCGCTGCTGGCCGGAGCGCAGTTCACGGTGGAGATGACCCGCGGCCCGGTCGCCGTACCCAGGTCCTGAGACTCACCTGCCGATGCGCCCCGCGCGCCTCGCCGCCGTCAGGGACTCCATCAGGCCCCCGGGCCGCATCCAGTTCACTCTCCGTACGACGATGATCAAGTAGTCGGTGTCGATCGCCGCGCCCGCCAGGATGAACAGGCGACGGGAGCGTGCCCACGCCCCGGACACGAAGGCGGCCTGGCGCTCCAGATCACGGACGAGCGACGATGCCAGTTCCTCCCGGGTGGACGCGTCGCCCATCAGGCCGGGAACGCTGGGGCGGCGGTGGACGAGAGGGGCGTCGTCAGCCGTGAACGGGACGAATTTGGTCACGACCCGGAGTGCTTCCTCCATCGTGGGAGGAATGCGGCCGTCGCGGGCGACGACAACGCCCTCGATGCTTTCGGGGTCCGTCGGCACGACGTCATGACGTCCGGTCGGAAGCACCGGGGTCGTCAGTACGCCGTCACAACCGGAGGCCGGGCAGGGCTGCGAGACGATCTCCGCCATGTCGACCGGGTCGGTGTACGACTTGGGCCGCTGGTTCCGGCACTCCCGGCAGAGGGTGTACCGGCAGGACGGGCACTGCAGGCCGAGCGGATTCATCACGTCGAGCGTGGCCGCTGGGCCATGGAGCAGGAGCGGGTGGTTCGAGCACCACACACCGCGACAGCCCGAGCACTCGGTCATGACCGGCGCGAGCAGCGCGCTCGACGTCTGCTGTTCCGTCACGGGTTCGGGGGAGGTCAGCCGGGCCGTGCGGCTCTGCATCAGCGTCAGCTGCGCGGCGAAGAGACCGCTCGTGCTCTCGGGATTCCGGCGCAGGTGCCGCAGGACTTCGTCCAGGGCGGAGCGATGCCGGTCGGCGTACAGCAGCTCTTCCACTCGTCGTTCCAGCGCCCGGTCGTGATTCCAATCCGCCGGCAGGTCGAATCTCCGCATGCCCGTCAACATCCTTCTCCCAAACATCCTTCTCCCATCGCGGCCGCTTCGGCGTGACGGCCCGTTGCCGTCAAGGCCTCCTGGGCCGCCCGGCATGCCGCCGCCACCAGGTCCCCCGGGAGCGATGTGGCCGCCAGCAGCCGGTTCAGACGGTTCACCGCCTCGTCGAATCTGCCAAGCCGGATCAGTACCTGCGACAGCGTCAGTTCCCTGTGCTGCCAGTCGATCTCGGGCAGCGAAGTGGCCGAAGTGTCCGTGCCTTGTACCGGCGGTCTCCGCAAGCCCCTCGAGAGCATGGTGGCCAGGCTCGCGAACGACGCCGGGCGTTCGTCCATGTGCTGCATCAGGCAGCTGGAAATGACCATGCCGATGTCGGAGCTCGGCGGGGCGAGCGGATACTCGGTCGGCGTGAGTGAGCCGTAGTACAGCTCCTGGGTACGACTCCTGGGCCCGGAGGTCTCGTAGTACTCCAGCAGTTGCGCGCGCTGCTCGGCCGGGGTCGGTGCCGGACGGAAGGGGTACGGCAGCCGCCCTGTGCACGCTTCGTACAGGAGCACGCCGAAGGAGAAGATGTCGGCCCGGATGTCGCACGGCTCTTGCCGGAGCACTTCAGGTGCGGCATAGGCCCAGGTGCCGCCGCGCGCGGAAGGGAAGCGTCCGTCGCGGATGCGCACCTGCTGGGCCAGACCGAAGTCGGCGACCTTGGCGTGGCCCGCACCGTCGAGGAGCACGTTCGACGGCTTGAGGTCGAGGTGGGCCATCTCGGTGGTGCGGGACAGATGAGCCATGCCCTCGCACACCTGCTGCAGGACGTCGGCCAGGTCGTCGGGTACGGGCGGGGGCGTGTGGGTGTGCGTGTGCGTGTGCGTGTGCGTCGTGAGGGTGTCGTGGTCGGTCGTCCCGCGTCGCTCCCTGAGGAACTCGGCCAGTGTCGAGGGCACGTATTCGAGGACGATGCCGGGCGAGTCACCGATCGCGATCTCTTCGAACGTCGTGACGACGTGCGGATGCGGTGCGAGCCCGAGCAGCACGGCGAGTTCGGCGTCTCCCGCGAGCGCGCGGGACAGCGGGGTCTTGATCGCCCGGCGGACGCCCCGCTCGACGTCGTCGGCGATCAGGACCCACGCCTGCCCGCCGCGCCGGATCTCCGCCACCGACCAGCGTCCGTCGAGCACCGCGCCCACGGCTGCGGGCGCGCCCTCGAACGGTGGGGGCGGGTCGCACGGCCCCTCGGCTGTCGGCTCGTCCGCCGTCCGGTCATCCACCCCTCGTCAACTCCTCGTCCTCCGACTCCGTCGGCCTCGCATTGGGGTCGTAAAGATCAGGGGCGGAGAATTCGACCAGCATCGTTCCGCTCGCGACCCGCAGCCGGTCCTTGTCGCCGACCGTGCAGGACTCCCCCTTGCCGATCCTCAACTGCCGTGTGGCGCCGTCCAGATACGCGGGATGAGGCCCCAAGTGCCGGTAGACGAGCGCCGTGCCGACCAAGGACAGGTGGCCGTGGAAGCGGCTGTCGCGGGGGTCCGGCAGGTACACGCGATTCGCCGCGTTGCGACCGAGCGAGACATGGAAGTCGTCGGTCTCCAGGACGGGTTCCTTGGCGTCTCCCCGTATCCACGACAGCCGCAGGGTTCCGTCCACGAAGCGGTGGACCGGCGGGACGAGGCGGAGGCGGTCGGGTGCGAGCGCGACGAGCTGCTCGACCGGGGCAAGCAGCACGGAATCCCGGTTCCAGCGTGCGGCGTTGAGGCGCAAGGACACGACGCCGATGACGCAGCCCGTTCCGGTGAGGAGCACAGGAGCACCGCTCATGCCGTGCTGAGCGTGCCGGCAGCTGATCTTCACCCAGGCCCGGCCGTCCTGCGACGTCTCGCCCACGTAGCTGCCCACCCCGGCGTCGTAGTCGCGCGACTCGGCGAATCCGCGCAGGTGAACAGAGGCACCCGGCGTGGCGTTGCCGTGCGGGGCCAGAGTCATCGGCTGCCAGTCGACGGCCCCGCCGATCTGCAGGAGCGCCACGTCGGCCGCCTCGTCGACGAGCGGCAATGTCTCGACCGGCAGTGGCCGGCCGGGCATGGTGAGCGGCACGAACGTCCAATCCGCGTCCGCGTGCGCGCCGATGACATGAGCGGCGGTGGCGGCGAGACCGTCAGCGGTGACCACGAATGCGGTCCCGACGGGAACACCGTCACGTACCAGCCTTCCGATGGCGTCCACAGCGACGCCTACCGGCAGCCCTGGAAGGGACAGATCATCTCGGCCGCACGGCCCCCCTCCACGTATTCCCCTGCGCCGGTCACTCAGATCCCCCTGCTCCGGATGACACCGTCGACACCCTCCCATCGGGCACATCAACTGCCCTTCACTATGCGGGAGTTACTGGTCCGACGCACAATTTCCACCACTTCCGTGTGGTGTTCTCACAAACCGCTGGACGCCGACAGGGGTTCGGCCGGTCACCGGACGCCTCTACCAGGGCGCGATCGGCTCCATGCCCGTGCGGCGGCCGTCGCCGTCCAGGAGATGACCCATGCGCTTGACCGTGCGCAGGCCGACGATGCGGTCGGTGACGGTGAGCGAGGGCAGGCGCGCGCAGAGGGCCGTCTCGCGGCGCTGGATGTCCGCGATGTCGCGCACCCAGAGGGTGGCCAGGACGTTGGCGGGGCCCGTGACGCCCGCGACCAGGCGGCATTCGGGGAGCGCGGCGAGCGTGCGGTGGACGGCGCCCATGTCGCGCGCCGGGACCTGGGCGAGGAGGGTCACCGGCACCGGGTGCCCGGCCAGCGGTGCGGCGAGGTCGCAGCGGAAACCCAGCACGCCCGCGTCCGTCAGGCGGCGCAGCCTGCGGCGGACGGTGGCGGGGCTGGTGTCGGTGCGGTCGGCGAGTTCGGCCAGGGCCAGGCGGCCGTCACGGACCAGTGCGTCGAGCAGGGCCCGGTCGACGGCGTCGAGGTCGAGCACACGGATCTGATCGGCCGCCCCCGCGGTGGAGTTGCCCAGCGCGGAGAGCTGGGCGGGGTCCAGGGAACGCAGCCGCCAGCGGCTCCCCTCGACGTACAGCGACGTGGCGAAGAGGCAGCGCACCGAGGTGATGCCGGGCAGCCCGTCCAGCGTCTCGGTCACGAAGCGGCCGAGCGAGGCGAGGTCCGGGGCGAGCACATCGAGGAACAGGTCGGCGCTGCCGGGCGCGGTCACCTCGATCGTGGCGGCCTCCGTGGACGCGCTGAGCTCGGCGATCAGCCGTGACCGCGCGCCCGGGGCGCAGCGCAGCAGTACGAAGGCGGTGCACCGGCTGCGCGTGAACTCCCGGCCCGGCACGGCGTACACCCAGGCGAGCCCGGCGCCGCACAGCCGCTCCCAGCGGCGTGCCAGGGTGCTCGCCGTGACGCCGAGCAAGGGGGCCAGCTCGGACCAGGGGGCGCGAGGGCGCAGTTGCAGGGCGTTCACCAGGGCGAGGTCCAGCTCACTGGCCGTCGTCTCTTGGCCCATCACTCTCGCCCACCGTTCTTGCCGCACCGCTCGGGCACATCACGTGACCGTTTCGCGCATCCGATGCGCTTCGTGCGTACGAATCCTTCGATATGCACGGCCACTCGCACCATGGCCCGCACAGTAGCCACCACTTCCGGTCCCCGGCCACCAGATGAGGTGAGTCTTTGTCCACGCGCACATCGGAACTGTGGCCACGAGCAGCGGGTTCAGGCTCCGGGATGCTCCCGGCCATGGCCGTCGTCGTGCTGTTCAGCGGCATCGTGCAGGGCTACCTCACGCCCTTGCTGCCCGAACTCGGCCGTCAGCTGCACATCGGCGGCGTCGGCCAGAACAACATCTATCTGCTCTCCCAACTGGCCTTCGCCGTACTGACGCCGCTGCTGTCCCGCCTCGGCGACCTCTACGGACACCGCAGGATGCTCCGCGTGGCACTCGCGATGGTCGCGGGCGGCTCCCTGCTGATGGCCGCATGGCCTACGGCGGTCACGCTCGCCGTCGGGGTGGTGCTGCAAGGCGCGCTGGTCGGCTTCTTCCCGCTGCTCGTCGGGATCCTGCGCTCCCGGGCGCCGGAGCGGAACCGCACCGGGATCTCCCTCCTCGTCGGCGTGCTGCTGATCTCCATCGGGGTGGGCGGTCTCGTCGCGGGCGCGCTCAGCGAGCGGCACGCGGCGGCGGGGCTGTGGACGGCCGTGCCCATCGCGGTGCTCGCCCTGCTCGCCGGGGCCGCGCTGCCCGACAGCGACGTGCCGCGCGGCGGGCGCTTCCACTACGGGGCTGCCGTCCTGCTGACCGGCGGGCTCATCGCGCTCGTCCTTGTCCTGGCGCAGGGCAGCTCCTGGGGGTGGGCCGCGCCCCTGACGCTCGGCCTCGCGGCGGCGGCCGTCGTCCTGCTGGCCGCCTGGGTGGCCGTCGAGCGGCGGTCCACACATCCCCTGGTGAGCGTGCGGATGCTGCGCAATCCGCGGCTCGCGGTGGTCAGCGGCCACACCTTCTGCGCCGCCTTCGGCACGATCGGCTTCCTCGGCGCCAACGCCCTTTTCCTGGGCGCATCTCCGGCCGAAACGGGTTACGGCATGGGCATGGGGCCGCGGACGATCGCCACCGTCTCACTCGCCATGGTCATCGCCGGGTTCGCGGGCTCCACGCTGACACCACGGCTGGCGCGCCGCGTGGGCGACCGTGCGGTGCTCGCCGCCGGGGGCGGCCTCATCGCGCTCGGCTTCGTGGGGATGGCGCTCTTCCACGACACACTCACGCAGTATCTGGCCGCCGCGCTCGTCGTCGGATTCGCCACCGGGCTCTTCGAGTCGATCACGCGCACGCTGTCCGCCGAGGTCGTCGCGGACCACGAGACCGCGCTCGCCGTCGGCCTCAACGAACTGGCCCTGTCGCTCGGCGCGGCCATCGGCGCCGCCGTGATCGGCGCGTTCTTCACCGCGCACGCGGTGCGCGGCACCGGGCACATCGGGATGTCCGGCTATCTGTGGGGCTGGGGCGCGTGCGCGGCGGTCGCCGCCGCGGGCTCGCTCCTCGCCCTGCGCTATCGCGGACCTGGGACGGCAGGAGCGGCAGGAGCAGCAGACGCGGCAGGCAACCGGGCAGTACGTCCGTCCGAACGCGTGGCGGAGAACGGAGGACTGGCATGACGAATGTGACAGCCGTGACGGACATGACTGATGTGAAGGACGTGACGGACGTGACGGACACGGACACCCGGCGGAATCTCGACAAGGTCCGTGACACGGCGACTTCGGCCGTACGCGCCTGGAGCGAACGCCTCGTCGGCCTGAGCCACAGCCTGCACGACGAGCCCGAGACCGCGCTCCAGGAACACCGCTCGGCCGCGAAAATCGCGGACCTGCTCGCGGAGGCCGGGTTCCAGGTGGCCCGGGGCGTGGGCGGACTGCCCACCGCGCTGGTCGCCACCTACGGCAGCGGAGAACTGGTGCTCGGGTTCTGCGCCGAGTACGACGCGCTGCCCGGCATCGGGCACGCCTGCGGGCACAACGTCAACGGCGCGGCGGCGGTCGGCGCCGCCCTGGGCCTGGCGGCCGTCGCGGACGAACTCGGCCTGACCGTCAAGCTGATCGGCACCCCGGCCGAGGAGGACGTCGGCGGCAAGGTCCTGCTCCTGGAAGCCGGGGTCTTCGACGACGTCGCCGCGGCGATGATGGTGCACGCCGCCCCTGACGACACCGTCGGCGCCTCCTCGCTTGCCATCGGCGCCTGGGACATCACGTACACGGGAACGGCATCGCACGCTGCCATCGCCCCGTGGGAAGGGGTCAACGCCCTCGACGCGATGGCCCTCGCGCACACCGCGATCGGACTGCTGCGCCAGCAACTGCCGCCCGGCACACTGGTGCACGGCATCGTCACGGACGGCGGCCAGGCCGTGAACGTCATCCCCGCGCGGACCGCCGCCCGTTACGAGATCAGGGCGCCTTCCCTGGAACTGCTCTCCGAGGTACGCGGGCGGGTGCGGGCGTGCTTCGAAGCGGGCGCCCTCGCCACCGGCGCCGGTCTCGAACTACGCGTCCACGGCCGGGACTTCGCCGAGCTGCGTCAGGATCCGTACCTGACTGAGGCGTACGTCAGAGCGGCCCACAGCCTCGGCCGCACGGTCACCTCACGCCAGGGCGAGACCCTGGCCTCGACGGACATGGGCAACGTCTCGCGGCTCGTGCCCACCATCCACCCGACCATCGGATACGACACCGGGGGCGCCCACCAGCACACCCCCGAGTTCACGGCCCACGGCAAGAGCCCCGGCGCGGACCGCGCGGTGCTCGACGGCGCGACGGCCCTCGCCCTCGTGGGCGCCGACCTCGCCACTTCGGCCGAGCAACGGCGCAGACTGCTGGCCGGGGTCTCCCGACGGAGCAGCAAGGGGTAGCGGTCGACGGCAGCCAAGCCGGACCCGAGTTGTGCGCCCCCGGCGGAAATCCTGGCCGATGTGCCCGCGTGCGCCCTTCCCTGCGCGCCGCGTGCGCTCCCCCCGCGGGGGCTCGTGTCAGGCACCCACCGGTGATACGCCTGAAGGACAAACTGCTCGTGCGCGTGTTCGCCCCTGCGGCATCGAAGAGGAGTCATCCCATGGCCTCGTTCGACACGGGACGGTTGTGTGCGATCGTCAAAATCCTGGACCAGGCAAGCACCCACCTTCGGCTGGCTGCCCGCGAGTGCGCCGTCGCCGGACCCGCACCCGGCCCCTCACCCGCACCCGCACCCGCCGTGACCCGGCCGACCGCAGACCCCACCGCGTCCGGCATCACCGCGCTCCTGAGCGTCTCGGAACAGGCATCAGGGAGTGTGCGGCGCGCTCTCGTCCACATCCGCAACGGCGAGGACCAGCGCGCCCAGCACGAACTCGACCGAGCACGGACCCAGCCCTGCGGGGCAGCCCTCACTCCAGCGGGGCTGCCCAGGCCACTCCCCCAGCGCGTGACCATGGCGTTGCGTCTGATGCAGGGGATCACCAACTTCTTCCCGTCGGAAACGGAACAGGTCCTGGTGCGGGCAGCCCTCCCCTAGGCAGCTAGGCAGCTAGGCAGCTGGGCAGCTGCAAGAGCTCAACCGCGAGTGCTCCGCGGCCCCTGACGGGACCGGCCGGACCCCCGGCCAGACCCTCACCCGTATGGGCTAATCGAGCGGACGGTGGGCCAGATCGGCCCGATCGCCGCAAACAACCCTCCGAAGCGCTTTCATCGAACTGTCCGCGCACGCTCAGTGACTCTCCTGGTTGCGTCCCGCACCGGTCGGGCGCGCGATGGAGGGGACGCGTGCGACGTCCGTGGCGAGATTCGATTCTGCCCGTCGCGCGCTGCGAGGGAGTGATCACCCATGACTCAGGGCGAGGCCTTCACCAGCGCCGACGGGCTCGCGGGCCTGACGGCCTACGACCGGACCGGCGAGAAGATCGGCAGCGTCGAGCAGGTTTATCTCGACGACCGAACTGGGCGTCCCGAGTGGGTGACCGTCAAGACCGGTCTCTTCGGCATGAAGCAGAGCTTCGTCCCGCTCGCCGGAGCCCGCCGCCAGCAGGACGAGCTGCACGTGACGGCCACGAAGGAGGCCGTCAAGGAAGCCCCGCGCGTGGACGCCGACCAGCACCTCGAGCCGGGCCAGGAGCAGGACCTCTACACCCACTACGGACTCACCCGGACCGGTGGCACGCCCCGCTCCGCACCGACGGCAGGTGGTCGCGACCGCGCCGGTGCCGCGGGCATGGCCGGAGCCGGAGCGGGCGCCGGTATGGGTATGGGCGCCGGCGAGGGCCGCGGACGCAACGCGGGCGCGCGTGAGTTCGCGACGCGCTCCGCCGCGGGCGACGACGGCAAGACGGACGAGATGATCCGCTCGGAGGAGCGGCTGCGTGTCGGGACGGAAGAGCAAGAGGTCGGGCAGGCTCGACTGCGCAAGGTGGTCGTCACCGAAGACGTGAAGACCTCCGTCCCCGTCTCCCACGAGGAGGTTCGCGTCGTACGCGAGCCCATCCGCGAGGGCGACCGCACGCGGGCCAACATCGGCGAGGAGCAGACCGAGGTCACCCTGCACGCCGAGAAGGCGGTCAGCCGCAAGGAGGCCGTGCCGGTCGAGCGCGTCCGCCTGGAGACCGAGAAGGTCACCGAGACCCAGGAGGTCTCGGACACCGTGCGCAAGGAGCAGATCGAGTTCGACGACGCCAAGGGCGAGCGCGGCGTGAAGGGCGAACGCGGCGCGAAGGGCGAGGACTGGCGCGACCGGAAGCAGGGCCCGCGTCACTGACGCCCCTCAGTGCGCCCTGATCGAGGGCACCTGACGGACGGAGGGAGGGAGCACTCGGCGGGAGTGCTCCCTCCCTACCTCCACGTCCGGCGCCTTCAAGGCTTGCCGCGGCCCGCGTCCGCGCACTCGAGGCAGGCAGGCTTTCCGTCGACCGTCACCCCGTCCTCCGAGGCGGCTTCGCAGATGCCCGGCCGCCCGGGGTGGTTGGCCAGGCAGTGGCAGGTGCAGGTGTCGGTGACCGCTTCCAGGTCGGAGTCGCGTTGGGGGGCCAGACCCATGCGGATGTCGTGGCAGTTGCGGCACAACGGCACGTGCCGCTGGCCGGCGGCGGGCGAGTTGGCGACCACGCTGAGGCCTGGTTCGGCGTAACCGCGGCACGTCGCGGGGAACTCGGGGTGGGTGTCGCACAGGCAGTGGCACGAACCGAGCTCGGGGTGCCGGAGGTCGGACATCCGCCGCACGGCGGTCACCACCGCACGCCTGAGCGCCTCGGAGAAAACCTGGAACTGCTCTGCGTTCGGTGCGGGCGGTGCAGGCTTCGTCATGTGTCCATTGTCCCGCCAAGTCGCGCACCAGGGGCCGAGTACGACGACGCCCCCACCCACCGGGTGGGGGCGTCGCGCTGATCAGGCGCCGGTTCGGGCGGGGTTGGCAACGAAGGCTCGCTGCGGGCTCCCTCGTGTGGCTGCACACCGGTCCGTTCGGCGTTGCGCTTCGAGCGGAGTGCCGCAACACGCCTCGATATCGGGGCCGTTACCTGTTCGGCCATCTGAATAAGAATCATGTACATGACCATTGACGCGTTCATGGCCTGGCAATAGCTTCCAAGGCAAGCGCTTTCCCTCGGCAAATGCAAGGCATTGCTGCCTACCCATTCATCCTGCCGAACTAGTCCGCTTCGCCGTACCCAGAACTCAGAACCCGGAACCTGGAACAGGCCGGCCAATCAATCTGGAGACCATCGATGCGAATAAGACCCGTCACCGCCTGCGTCGGCTTACTGGCCGGCACGCTCGTCGCGCTGTCCGGCAACGCGGCGCAGGCCGCGCCCACCCTCTACGAGGCCGAGAACTCCCCGGCGGTCTGCACCGGCACCGTCGACTCCGACTGGGCCGGCTACTCCGGCAGCGGGTTCTGCAACGGCACCAACGCGACGGGCGCCCACGCACAGTTCACCGTGAACGCCTCCGCCGCGGGCACCGCGACACTGAAGGTCCGGTTCGCCAACGGAACAACCACCGCTCGGCCCGCGGACGTCACGGTGAACGGCTCGGCAGCCACCTCAGCGTCGTTCGAGAGCACCGGCACGTGGGAGACATGGTCGACGACGACGCTCACGGTGCCGGTGAAGTCGGGCAGCAACACGATCCGCCTCAGCCCCACCACCTCCGCGGGCCTGCCCAACATCGACTATCTCGATGCCGAGGCCGGAGACGACACCACGCCGCCGCCTTCGGCCTCCGCGCTGTACGTGGCCCCGAACGGAACCGACGGCGCGAGCGGAACGCAATCGGATCCGACGACGCTCACCTCGGCGATCACCCGCATCACCCCCGGCGGAACGATCTACCTGCGCGGCGGGACCTACCGCCACTCGCAGACGGTCACCGTCCCGCAGGGCAACAACGGCACCGCGAGCGACCGCACCGAGCTGTCCGCCTACCCGGGTGAGACGCCGGTCCTGAACTTCTCGGCCCAGAGCGAGAACACGTCGAACCGCGGGCTCGCCGTGAACGGGTCGTACTGGCACGTCAAGGGCATCGTCGTCGAGCGCGCCGGTGACAACGGCATCTTCGTCGGCGGCAGCAACAACATCTTCGAGCGCACGGTGACGCGCTACAACCGTGACACCGGCCTGCAGCTCTCACGGATGCTCTCCACCACCCCCGGCAGCCAGTGGCCCTCCAACAACCTCATCCTGAGCGCGGAGTCGCACGACAACGCCGACTCGGACGGTGAGGACGCCGACGGCTTCGCCGCCAAGCTCACCTCCGGGCCCGGGAACGTCTTCCGCCACGCCGTGGCCCACAACAACATCGACGACGGATGGGACCTGTACACCAAGTCGGACACGGGCCCCATCGGCGCGGTGACCATCGAGGACTCCCTCGCCCTCGGCAACGGCACCCTCAGCGACGGCTCCCAGGCCGGCAACGGTGACCGCAACGGCTACAAGCTCGGCGGCGAGGACATCGGGGTCAACCACGTGATCCGGCGCAACATCGCCTACAACAACGGCAAGCACGGGTTCACCTACAACAGGAACCTCGGCACGATGTCGATGTCGGACAACGTCAGCATCGACAACGACGAGCGCAACTACTCGTTCGACGGGGGCACTTCGGTGTTCCGGAACAACACCTCGTGCCGCAGCGGCAGCGGGACGAACGACAAGATCGTCGGCAACTCCGACAGCTCGAACCAGTTCTGGTCCGGTTCGAACGGGTCGCGGTGCTCCTCGTACGCCGGGGCCCTGAAGTGGTCCTACGCGGCCGACGGGCGTCTCGTCGTGTCCTTCGGCGGCAACGCGGTTACGCCGTAACCGCTCGGTGCCCCGCGTGCGACACACGCGGGGCACCTCCGTGCTCAGGCGCCGGGAACCGACCCGGTGGCGAAGTACGGCTTGCAGACCGAGCCGGACCAGTCCGTGGCGATCTCCAGGAGCCTGTTGCCGTCGGCCGACGGCAGCAGGCTTGAGCTGTAGTTGGGGCAGTAGTCGACGGTCGTCGACTCGACGGCCACCGGTGCGGGGATCTCCCGCCAACTGCCGGAACCACCGGAGCTGTTGACCCAGACAGTGCGCCCGCTCCCGGCCGCCCGACTGCCGTCGCGGTTGTACAGGACCTGGCCGACGAGGAACAGCCTGCCCTTGGGGTTCCCCGCCTCGGGCGCCCACGCCAGGTTCGGCGCGTGCTTGAAGTACTTGCCGTCAGCGGTCTCCGGGCGGATGCCAAGGGAAGTGGTGGCGCCCCAGTTCCAGCCGTCGGACGAGGTCCTGTAGTGCACCACGCACTGGAACTGGCCCGCGGCAGCGCAGATCTCGAACGACATGAAGTAGGTCCCGTCGCCCATCTTGCGCACCACCGCCATGCCGGGCCGGTCCGAGGCCAGGGTGCTGGCGACGGTGTCGTGGTGCCCGGTCCAGTTCACCCCGTTCGCGGTCCGGGCGGCCACCAGCTTCTGGCTGTGCGCACCGTCGGTCTCGTCGGAGTAGTGCGCCACGAGCTGCCCCGATGCGTCGACGGAGAACTCGGGCTCCCACAGTCCCTTGTCGTTCGACGCCGTGGCGATCGTGGACAGATAGCTCCAACTGCGGCCCACGTCACTGCTCTTGAAGACCCGCAGGGCCATCCGCCGGTTCGGCTCGTCCTGCCCGACCGACGCCGCCCACAGCAGCGTCCCCGCGGGCAGTTTGCCGATGCGCTGCGGGAGTTCGTACAGCGTCGAGCAGCACAGACCCTGCCCGCCCGCCGCGTCGGGGTCGCGCACCGTGCCGACTTCACGGAACGACGCGCCCCCGTCCGTACTCTCGTGAATCGCGCCGAGCCCGTTGTTCCCGGAGAACGTGACCACGGAGGCGAGGACGCGGCCGTTCGCGTCGCCGCTGTGGGCGAGTCTGACGGCGCGCGGGTACAGGCCGGTGCCGTCGCGCAGCAAGGTGCCGGTCGCGGCGTCGGCGGACGCCCCGGCCTGCGTGACGAACAGCGCCGCCAAGAGCGCGAGCAGCAGCGGGAACAGGACGGTGGGGCGGAGGAGACGTGGTCGTGCGGGGTCGTGCGCTGACATGGGCCTCTCCTGACTCTGCGGTGGATGGAGGGGGCGAAGCGGTTCGAACTGACCGTCTTCTCAGGCGCCTTGGGGTGCGAGGCGGATGACGTTCCAGGAGACCGGCGGCAGTTCGGCCGCCAGAGCGCCATCGGCGGTGATGTGCGTCCCGGACGCGCGGCGCGGCACCACCCGGTCCGGCTCCGCCTCGGTGTTGACCGCGTCGGGGTCCTGGTCCGCCAGTACCAGGTGTTCCACGACGCGGTATCCGGCGGCGTCCCCGCGCAGCACGGCCTCGAGTCGCAGCGGCTGCTCCTGGTCACGGTTGACGGCGAGGACGGTGAGCGCGCCGCTCTCCTCGTCGTGCGTCACCACGGTGTCGAGGGCGGACACGTCCCCGTACTGAGGTGTGTCGATGCGGGGGCCGGTGGCATCGGTGCGCAGGACGCGGCCGGTCGCGAAACGGGCCGCCTGGGCGAAGGGGTGGAAGATGGTCTGGCGCCAGCTGGCGCCGCCGGGTTCGGTGCGGATGGGTGCGATGACGTTGACCAGCTGGGCGAGGCAGGCGACGGCCACCCGGTCGGCGTTGCGCAGCAGCGTGATGAGCAGCGAGCCGACGACGGCGGCGTCGGTCACGCTGTACGTGTCCTCGATGAGCCGGGGTGTCTCGGCGGTCTGAAGGTTGCGCTCGCCGGGGAAGCGGGCGGCGTACCAGACGTTCCACTCGTCGAAGGAGAGCTTGATGTGCTTCTTGGCGCCCCGCACCGCACGGACATGGTCGGCGGTCGACACCACGTCGCGGATGTACTGGTCCATGTGCGCGCCCGAGGCGAGGAAACTGGCGCGGTCGCCGTCGAACTCCTCGTAATAGGCGTGCAGGGAGAGGTAGTCGACCTCGTCGTACGTCTGCTCCAGGACCTCGCGCTCCCAGGTGCCGAAGGTCGGCATCCGCGAGTTGGAGCTGCCGCACGCGACGAGCTCGATGGACGGGTCGACCTGGCGCATCGCCTTTCCGGCCTCGGCCGCGAGCCGTCCGTACTCGGTGGCCGACTTGTGGCCCGTCTGCCAGGGTCCGTCCATCTCGTTGCCCAGGCACCACAGCTTCACGCCGTGCGGCTCGCTCACGCCGTGTTTGATGCGCAGATCCGACCAGGCGGTGCCGCTCGGGTGGTTGCAGTACTCGACCAGGGCGCGGGCGGCGTCGATGCCGCGCGTTCCGAGGTTCACGGCCATCATCGGGTCGAGGCCCAACTGCCGCGCCCAGCCGAGGAATTCGTTGGTGCCGACGCGGTTGGTCTCGATGGAGCGCCAGGCGAGGTCGAGGCGGCGCGGGCGGTCGGCGACCGGGCCGACGCCGTCCTCCCAGTGGTAGCCGGAGACGAAGTTGCCGCCGGGGTAGCGCACGAGTCCTGTGCCGAGTTCGCGTACCAGCTCGGCGACGTCGCCGCGGAATCCGTCGGCGTCGGCGGTGGGATGCTCGGGGTCGTGGATGCCGGTGTAGACGCAGCGTCCCATGTGCTCGACGAAGGTTCCGTACAGGCGCGGGTCGACGTCGCCGACGCTGAACTCGGGGTCGATGACGAACCGTGCGGTGTGCGGCATGTTCTGGTGCCTCTCTTTGCGGTGCGGCTTGTCTCTGTGGTGCGGCTTGCTGACTTGGGCAGGGGTGGGCTATTTGAGGCCGGTGCCGGCGATGCCCTCGACGATGCGGCGCTGGAACAGCGCGAAGACGGCGAGCAGCGGGATCGCGCCGAGCACGGCGGACGCCATGAGCTGGGCGTAGGGGACGCCGAACACGTCCTGGACGGAGGTGAGTCCGACGGGCAGTGTCATCATCTCCGGGTCGGTCACCACGAGCAGGGGCCACAGGAAGTTGTTCCAGACGCCGACGAACACGAAGATCGTGACGGCGGAGACGGCCGGGCGGGAGATCGGCATCACGATCTGCCAGTAGGTGCGCAGCCAGCCCGCGCCGTCCGCGCGCGCCGCGTCGATCAGCTCCCGCGGGATCCCGTCGAAGAACTGCTTGAAGACGAACACGGCGACCACATTGGGGACTTGGGGCAGTACGACACCCCAGTAGGTGTTCAGCAGGCCCGCCGACTGGAGCGCGAGGAACTGCGGGATCATCAGGACCTGCCCCGGGATCATGATCCCGGCGAGCAGCATCACGAACGCGGCCCGGCGCATCCGGAAGCGGGTCTGCGACAGGGCGAACGCGGCGAGGGAGGCCATGATCACCGTGAGGACCGTGGTGAGGATCGAGGTGATGAAGCTGTTGGCGTACCAGTAGGGCAGCTTGCCCGCGTCGAAGATCTCCCTGTACGCGTCCAGGGTCGGGTGGGCGGTGAACCATCCGGTCGGATTGGTGACGACCTCCTGCGCGGGCCGCACCGACGTGGCGAGCGCCCACGCCAGGGGTACGAGCCACAGCAGCGCGAGGGCGATGAGCGTGCCGAGCGCCACCCGGTTGAACAGGCGCTCCGAGTCGCGGCGGCGGGCCGGTGGCGCGGTGGTGCCGCGCTGTCCGGTCTCGGGGCGCGTGGCGATCGCGGTCATGGGTCAGTTCTCCTTCTCGGCGCGGCGTACGAGGGCGAACCAGACGAGGGAGACGAACAGGATCACCAGGAACAGCAGCAGTGACACGGTCGAGGCGTAGCCCACGCGGCCCTCGACGAACCCGGTGTCGTAGATGAGCTGCAGCGAGGGGCGGGTGCTGCCGTCGGGGCCGCCGCCGGTCATCATGTAGATCTGGTCGAAGACCTTGAGCGAGGCGATGACCTGCAACACCGTCACCAGCGTCGTCGTACGGCCCAGCATCGGCACGACCACGTGCCGGATGCGCTGCCAGGGCCCGGCCCCGTCGATGGCGGCCGCCTCGTGCACCTCGCGCGGCACGTCCTGCAGACCGGCCAGATACAGCACGAAGTTGAAGCCGATGGTCCACCACACCGTGGCCGCCGCGATGGAGATCATCGCCCAGTCCGGGTCGCCGAGCCAGGACGGCGGCGTCTCGACGCCGAACCACTTCACCGCCTCCTGGGCCAGGCCCAGTTGATCGGCGTAGATGAACATGAAGAGCAGCGAGACGACGGCGGACGGCAGCACGAACGGCGCGAAGAACGCGAACCGGAAGAACCAGCGGCCGCGCACGAACCGGTCGGCGAGCAGCGCGAGGGCCAGGCTGAGCAGCACGAGCGGCACGGTCGTGAGGACCGTGAACCACAGCGTGTTGCGCAGCGTTCGCCAGAATTCCGCGTCGCCGAGCACCGCCTTGTAGTTGGAGAGGCCCGCGAAGTCACCGAGGCCGCTCTTGAGCAGGCTCGTCTCGAAGAATCCGGCGACCACGGTGTAGAGGAGCGGCCCCACCAGGAACACCAGGTAGAAGAGGGCGAAGGGCAGCAGCATCCCCGGTCCTGCCCAGCGGTCGCCTCTGCTGGACGTCGGGGTGGGAGCGGTTGTCGTGGCCACGGTTCGGCCTTTCGGTCAAGGCGTACGGGATCCAAGGGAGGGTGGTACAGGGGGAGTTGAGCGGCAGCTTGGGGCGCGTCGGGTCATACGGGGGCGGGGCGCGACGCCAGGTCGCGCAGCTCGCGGCGCATGCGCGCGGCGCCCGCCGTGGGGCTGGTGTCACCGGTGAAGACGGAGGTCACCGCGTCGCCCACCACGATCTGCATGGTGCTTCCCGCGCCGCCGTACCAGGCGGCCGGGTCGTAGACCGCTCCGTCCGCGGCCGTGGCGTAGTGCGACTGCGGGACCAGCTCCTTGTACGCGCGCGAACGCTGCGTCGGCAGCCATGCCGGCACGTGGCCGCCCTCCGCCCACTGCTTGCTGGAGTGCAGCATCGAGGCGATGAACCCCAGGGAGAGATCGAGGCGTTGGGCCGTCTCTGAGGGAGCCTTCGGCAGCACCAGCGCGTGCGAGTCGGCGGCGCAGGCGTAGGGCGCGTCCTTGAAGACGCGCGGCAGGGGCCGCATGTCGAACTTCACCTTGGCCGACTGGACCGCGAGAACCTGCCAGACACCGTCCATCAGGAACCCGGCCTTGCCCGAGGTCAGCAGCGTGATGGCGCCCTTCCCGTCGGTGTTCGCCGGGATCACCTTCTCCTGGCTGAGGCGGCGGATGTACGCGAGCGCCTCGGCCGCGGCGGCCGTGTCGATGACCACCCGCTTGCCCTGGTCGGCAACGAGATCACCGCCACCGACCTGCCGGTACAGCGACCAGAACAGCCGGAACTGCATCGAGGACTCCTTCACCGAGGCGATGGAACCGCCCCAGGCGCCGGTGACCTCCTTCGCCGCACGCAGCGCGTCGATGAACGCGTCGGGCCCGTCGACATCCGCCAACCGGCCCTGCCCGTCGAGCAGTCCGGCCTTCTCGGCGATGTCCGTGCGGAAGTAGAGGACGAAGGGGTGCGTGTCGAGCGGCACGGCGTGCGGCGCCCCGCCGAACTGGGACTTCCGCCACGGCCGTGCGTCGAACTTGTCCTCGGTCAGCCCGTGCCTTGCCAGGTCCTCGGTGTGCAGCTCGGCGATCAGACCGGCCTCGGCGAGGGTGGGCAACTTCGACAGATGGACCACCGCGACCTGTGGCGGCCGGTCGCCGAGCGTGGCGAGGGTGAGCTTCGTGTAGTACGGGTTGCCCCACAGGAACGTCGCCGATTTCAGTTCGGTCGAGCGGTGCGCGGCGCGGTAGGCGTCCTGCATGGCCAGCATCCGCTCGCCGTCGCCACCGGTGAACGGGTTCCAGAAGTTCAGCCGCGACGGCGAAGGCGCGCCGCCGGTGAAGCCCTGCGCCAGCGTGCTGCCGCAGCCTCCGGCGGTGAGCGCGACGGTGCCGGTCGCACCGAGCGCGAGCCCTCCGCGCAGCACACGGCGGCGGGACGGGGCGGGCGGCGACGGGGTCGGTATGCGGTCCCGCATGGGCATGCGTCCTTCCACGGCGGACAAGGAGAACAGCTGACACATAGTGCAACGTTGGAATCTGCAGCGAAGACAATCGCGCCTCGTGACTGCCCGCTGCGTTTACAACGTTGTACTCAGCTGGCAATACGGCGTCAACACCTGGGAACGCATTACCTGTTCACGTGTCCGGAGGATCCATACCCGCACTCACCGGTTACAACGTTGGACCATGACGTACGCTGCTGCTGTCAAGGGAGGTCAGGGGGAGGGAGGACACCGTGGCAGGCACTCGCCTGAAGGACGTCGCGGAGCGCGCCGGAGTATCGATCAAGACGGTGTCCAACGTCGTCCGCGGCGAGACCAGAGTCGCCGACCGGACACGCGAACGCGTCCTGCGCGCCATAGCCGACCTCGACTACCAACCCAACGCCTCCGCAAGACACTTGCGCACCGGACGCAGCGGCATCATCGCGCTGGCCGTGCCCGAACTCGTCGCGCCGTACTTCGCCGAACTGGCCGCGCAGGTCATCGCGGCCGCGAAGAAGCGCGGCTGCACCGTGCTCATCGAGGACACCGGAGGCAGCGCGGACGAGGAACTCCGCATCGCCTGCGGGCTCAGCGACCCGCTCATCGACGGCGTCCTGCTCAGCCCGCTCCGCCTCGACGAACAGGCCCTCGCCGCCCGCGAACGCCGCGTGCCGCTCGTCCTCCTGGGCGAGCGGTCCTACGAGATCCCCGCCGACCACGTCCTGATCGACAACTCGGCGGCGGCACGCGAGGCCACCGACCACCTGCTGTCCCTCGGCAGGCGCCGCATCGCCGTCATCGGACAGCCCTCCGGTCCCGCCCACGCCACGACGGTCCAGCGCATGCACGGCTATCTGACCGCGCTGCACGCGGCGGGCGTTCCGCACGACCCCCGACTGGCGCCGGACACCCGGGCGTTCACCCGCGCCGAGGGTGCCACCGCCATGCGCGCGCTCCTGACCCTTGACGACCCGCCGGACGCCGTCTTCTGCTTCAACGACCTGTTGGCGTCCGGGGCGCTGCGGGTGGCGCACGAGCACGGCCTGCGCGTCCCGCACGACTTGGCCGTGGCCGGCTTCGACGACGTGGAGGAGTCCCGCTACAGCGTGCCGAGCCTGACCACCGTCGCCCCGGACAAGCGAGGCATCGCGGAACTGGCCGTGGACGCGCTGCTGCGCAGGATCGACGCCGGCGCGATGGCCCCGCACACGCGGCTCACCGCGGGGTACGAGCTGGTGGTCCGGGAGAGCACGCGCGCGACCGGCTGAAACGCCGTTCATCGATTCCAGCAATGTATTCCTTGACACGAATATTCTCGACAGTGAATACTCGTCGTCATGGACGCACTCCTTAGCGCACTGGCCGACCCGGCCCGCTGGCGGCTCGTGAGCCTGCTAGCCGAGCGGCCCCGTCCGGTCGGTGTCCTCGCCGAGCTCGCCGAGGCGCGCCAGCCGCAGACGACCAAGCACCTGCAGACCCTTGAGCGCGCCGGCGTCGTCACCTCCCAGCGCACCGGCCAGCGCCGCATCTACGCGCTCCGGCCCGGTCCCCTGCGGGATCTGGCGGCCGCGCTCGGCCGGCTCGCCGACAGCACAGAGCAGGCCGGGGGCCCGCGCGAGACCTACGACCGTTACGGGGCCAGCCTCCACGCGGAGCGGCTCGCCGCGGAGGAGCCGGGGTGGGCCGACGGCCGTTCGTTCAGCTTCCGCCGGTCGCTGACGGGGCACCCCGAGCTGGTGTGGCGCCACTTGACCGAGCCCTCCCTGCTCGCCCGCTGGTGGACGCCCCACGACCTCCGGGTATCTGAGCTCGTCTTCGAGGCGCGAGAAGGCGGGCGGATCGTCCAGGAGTACCGCGACGTCGAGGACGCCGACGGCTCCGACCTGGTCGCCGGGCGCGCGGAGGGAGTCGTCGACGACGTCCGCCCTGGTGAGCGCCTCGCCTACCGGCTCTCCCCGCTGCTTCCCGACGGCGGCCTCGCCTTCACCGCCCACGTCGCCTTCGACCTGCGGCCCACCGGGACCGGCACGGACCTAGACGTCCACTGGCGGATCACCGACAGCACCGTCGACTCCGCCGACTTCATCGCAGGCATCGAGATCGGCTTCGGCCAGAGCCTCGAAGAGCTCGCAGCGGCCCTCGCCGCAGACCCGCACGACACCGACAGCACCGACAGCACCGACAGCACCGACACAAGGAGCACGCGATGACTGACTCGACCGGACGCAGGGTGACCGCGAACCTGAGCCTCTCCCTCGACGGGCGTTACCACGGCCCTGGCGGGCCCAACGACTTCAGCATGTTCGCGCCGTATGTGACCTCCGAGGTCGCGCGGGGCCAACTCACCCGCATCTGGGAGGGCGCGACGACGGCGCTGCTCGGCCGGATCAACGCCGAGGGATTCCTGGGCTACTGGCCGACCGTCGCCGAGGACGAGAACGCCGATCCGCGCGACCGCGGATACGCGAAGTGGCTGGTGGACACGGAAAAGGTGGTCTTCTCGAGCACCCTGACCGAAGCGCCGTGGGAACACACCCGCGTGGTGAACGCCCCAGCCGCCGACGTCGTTGCCGAACTCAAGGCCACCGGCGAGGGCGACATCCTCGTCAACAGCTGCCCGAGTGTCATCAAGCCGCTCCTTGCGGCAGATCTGCTCGACCGGCTGTACCTCATGATCTTCCCCGAGATCGCCGGAGACGGGCAGCGACTGTTCGACGACGGCCTGCCGGCTTCGAAGTGGAAGCTCACCCACCAGGAGACCGGCGAGCTGGGCGAGATCGCCATGGTCTACGACCGAGTCCGCTGAGCCGGCCCCCTCGGGCGCGGCGCCACATCAACCCTCACCCTCACGCTCACCTTGAGGGTCAGACACCACTCGATAAGCCCACCGCCGCCACCCCGGAACATCCTGGCCAGATCCTTGCACCTCCTGGCTATCTGGCCACTCGTCGCTCGTCGGGCCGCGGCGGAGGATCGACGGCATGAAGATTCTTTGGGTATTCGCACACCCCGAACCGCGATCCCTCAACGGCTCCTTGCGCGACGACGGGACGCAGGCGCTGCGCGACCTCGGGCACGAGGTCCGCGAATCCGATCTCTACGCCATGGACTGGAGGCCCGTGGTGGACTCCGGCGACTTCCATCGCGAGACGGTCGACCGGCTCCTGGTAGGCGCCGAGCAGGAACATGCCTACAGCGCGGCCAAGCTGACCGACGACATCACCGCCGAGCAGGAGAAGATCGCCTGGGCCGACGCGCTTGTGTTCCAGTTCCCACTGTGGTGGTTCGGACCGCCCGCCATCCTCAAGGGATGGTTCGACCGGGTCCTCGTGCAGGGCTTCGCCTTCGGACTCCAGGACCACGCGGGGCGCACCCTGCGCTACGGGGACGGTGGCCTCGCCGGGAAGCGCGCCATGGTCATCACCACGGTCGGCGCGCGGGAGTCGGGCTTCGGTCCACGCGGGATCCACGGGCAGCTGGACGAGGTGCTGTTCCCGCTGCTGCACGGCACCTTCTGGTACACGGGGATGGACGCACTCCCGCCGTACGTCGTCTACGGCGCCGACCGCCTCGACGCCGCGGGCTACCGCACCCGCGCAGCCGAACTGCGCGAGCGGCTCCGCACGCTGCCGGTCACCGAGCCGCTCCCCTACCGCCACGAGCACCGCGGCGACTACGACGACGCGCTCGTCCTGCATCCGGAGATCGAGCCGAATCTCACCGGCGTCGCGGCACACCGGTCACGCACACCAGAACGCTGACGCATCCCTCCCCGTCACGGGGACTCATCCTGCCGCAGCCGCTACGTTCGATCACCATGCAGAGCTTCGGTTCGGACATCCTCGCCATCGCCGACCGCCTCACCGACGCCTACGTCGAGGTGTTCACGGCTCCGCCCTGGGACCACCGGGACCCCGCCGCCACCCGGCAGGCGTTCCGCGAGCGGTTGGAGGCCGACGCGCACCGCCCGGGTTTCCGAGCTGTCCTCTCCCTGGCGGCCGACGGCGAAGTGGACGGCTTCGTCACCGGATGGATCACGCAGGCGCCGTTTCGCGCCGACCGCGCCTACGGCAAGGTGACCCAACGGCTCGGCGCCGACCGTGTCGACGAGCTGTTGGTGGGTGCCTTCGAGATCGATGAACTGGGGGTGCACGCCCGCGTTCGCGGCACCGGGCTCGGACGACAGCTGCTGTCCGCCCTCACCGTCACCGCTCCCGGCGGCCGGGCATGGCTGCTGACGTGGGATCAGGCTCACGAGACGCTCGCGTTCTACCGCCGGATGGGCTGGCACGAGCCCGAGCCCCTGCCGGGGTGCCGGGCGACCGACATCGTCGTGTTCTTGTCCCCGTCGACACCGGTGGTGCAGCGGTGACCGACTCCGAGGCGTGCTCACCGGCGCGGTTCCCAGCGGAAGAGGCGGGAGGCCAGTGCGACGGAGACGATGACCCAGCCAAGTGTGGGCAGCAGCAGAGGCAGGGACTCCGCCACGGGAACTCCGCCTGGCGCAAGGCACCGTACGCAACTACCTCTCGAACGCCATGCAGAAGACCCAGACCCCGCGCCTCACTCCCCCGCGGTGCCGCCGTCGCCCACCCGCGCCAAATACTCATCGACCAGCGCGATCTGCCGCTCGGCAGGGAACTCCCGCGGAGCGAACAGCGCCTGGACGACCAGTCCCAGGACAAAGCTCTGGGCAGCCGCCGCGGTGTCATCGGTCGGTGTGCCGAGCGGCAGTTCGCCCAGCTCCTTGGCCTGGGCGATGTGCCCGGCCATCCGCTCGCGCGCGCGGCGGTAGCGCTCGGCGTGCTCCCGGGCCAGCTCCGGGTCGGCGAGCGCCACGTCCCAGGAGGCCACCCAGATCCGGTTGCTCGCCGCGCTCTCCGCGTCAAGCGGCAGGATGTCGAGCAGCGTCGCCCGCACCATCACCAGGCCTGACGCCTCCCCGGCCCGCTCGGCCGCCGGGCGCGGGCGATCGGCCGAGCGCCGGTCGAGCACCTCCAGGGCGTGTTTCAGCAGGGCGCGCTTGCTGGGGAAGTAGTGCGTCAGGAGGCCGGTGGTAGCCCCCATCTCCGCGGCGACCGCGCGCAGGGTGAGGCCGCCGAAGCCGTGGACGGCAAGGACTCGCCACACGGCCTGGGAGACCTCGATCCGGCGGGCGTCATGGTCTGTACGGGCTGGCGGGGTCATAGCCGTTAGAGTACATACCCAACGTTCGTTACGTACCTGGTGCGCAGCGCCCGACACCGCGCCCGCCCAGCCGGACAACCGCATAGGACCAGCCATGTACGCGATACCGCTGACCGAGGATGCCGAGCTCCGCATGCTGGAGCCCTGGCAGGACGCCGAGTTCCTGGCCCACATCGACCGGGCCCGCGCCAACACCGATCCCTGGATCCCCTGGGCCTCGCGCTCCACCGACCTGGAATCCGCCCGCACCACCCTGCAGAAGTTCGCGGACAAACAGGCCGCGGACGCCGGACGGATCTACGGGATCTGGCGGGACGGCACCCTCATCGGTGGCGTGATGTTCGTGCGGTTCGACGCGGAGGCCGGCACCTGCGAGATCGGCGTATGGGCCGAGCCGGCGGGCGAGGGCCACGGTCTGATCAGCGCCTCGGTCCGGCACTTGATCGCGTACGCGTTCGGCGAGCGCGGCATTCACCGCGTCGAGTGGTGGAACAGCGCCGGGAACACCCGCAGCCGGGCCGTCGCCCAGCGGATGGGCATGCACCTGGACGGCACCCTGCGCGAGCAGTCCCTGTACAAGGGCGTCCGCCATGACATGGAGATCTGGTCCCTGCTCGCGCACGAGTGGAAGGGCGCGCCGAACGCCGCGTGACGGCCCGCCCGCCTCAGGCGGCGACGCGTTCCGCGAGCAGCAGTACGCCGATCACGATCATGGCGGCGCCCGAGACGCGGGTGACCATGCGAGCGGCCGCGGGGCGTGCGCGCAGGATGGTGCGGGCCAGTACGCCCACGCACAGATAGATCGCGGCGCAGCTGAGCGTGTGGACCAGGCCGAGCGTGCCGATCTGCGCCGCCAGCGGCCAGCTGCCGTGCGGGGCGGTGAACTGCGGCAGCAGGGCCAGGAAGAGCAGGAGCGCCTTGGGGTTGAGGCCGCTGATGCCCACCCCCTTGAGGACCCGGGCCCCCACCGCCCCGCTCTCCGCGTCCTGCCCCGCGGTCCCGCCGACGGCCGGCCTTGCCAGCGTCGTGGCGCCGAGCCACACCAGGTAGAGGGCGCCGAGGACGGTCAGGGCGGTGAGGACGGACGGCGTCCGCGCCACGACCGCCGCCACCCCGGCGGCGACCACGGCGGTCAGCGTGACGTAGCCGAGCAGCAGGCCGCTGACGGCCGGTACCACGGACCGGTCGCGGAGCCCGGCGTTGATCGCATAGGCCCAGTCCGCCCCCGGCACGAGGATGAGCAGGACTGAGACCGCCCAGAAGGCGGTGATGGAGCTGACTGCCACGACGTACTTCTCCCTCTCAAACTGGTTCCGAGAAGGAGATTAGTTCCGATTCGCCCAAAGGTGTTTCCAAGTATTGCCAGCTGGGGCGGCTGTAGTGGCAGGATCTCCCCCATGGATGATGTGGACCGGAAGATTCTTGCCGAGCTCCAGAACGACGGCCGTCTGACGGTCACGGAACTGGCGGCCCGCGTGCGGCTGAGCCTCTCGCCCTGCCACCGTCGGCTGCGCGAACTCGAACGCATGGGAGCCATCCGCGGCTACCGCGCGATCCTGGACGCGCGCGCCGTGGGCCTGAGCTTCGAGGCGCTGGTCTTCGTCACCATGCGCCAGGAGGACCGCGACACCGTCTCCGCCTTCGAGCACGCCCTCACCGAGATCCCCGAGATCCTGCAGGCCGAGCGCCTCTTCGGGGATCCCGACTATCTCGTACGCATCGTCAGCAAGGACCTGCCCGCCTTCCAGCGGCTCTACGACGACAAGCTCGCCACCCTGCCCGGTGTGCAGCGTCTGAGCTCCACGCTCGTCATGAAACACGTGGTGAACGAGCGCGCCATGCCCTTGTGAGGCCCCTGTGAGTGTCAGCACGGCTCCGCGTCGATGACGCCGTCGTGTGTCTTGGCGAGGAGCAGAACAAGGGGGTTCCACCAGGCCGTCGGGGCGGCGTACCCGTGAATCAGCACCAGGGCGGGCGCGTTCGGCGATCCGCTCTCGGCGACGGTCCCCGCGGGGTCATGGCTTGGCATGGCCCCACCCTCACCGGCCGTAGCGCGTCACGTCTTGGACGAATGTTCCCCGCTGCTCGCCGTCAGGGATTCGTTCCTGTCCCCTGCCGTGTTCGTCTCCGGCGGCGACCCCAGCGCGCCCGGCGTGCAGCCGGCGAAGGCCAGTACGTCGCGATGCAGGTGGGACTGGTCGACGTACCCGCACACCACGGCGACATCGGCGGCGCTTCGGCCCGCCGACAGGCCTCGGACGGCGCGGTCGAAGCGTACGAGCATCGCGGCGCGCTTGGGCGTCAGGCCGACCTGGGCGGTGAACCTCGACCACAGCCGCTTGCGGCTCCACCCGCACGACACCGCAAGGTCACCGACCCGCACCTGGCCCCGGCGGGAGACGATGTGCTCCCAGCTTGCGACGACCTCCAGATCCATCGACGGTGCAGAGGCGTGGCGCCGCGCGAGGAAATCGTCCATCAGCGCGAAACGGTCTTCCCACTCCCTGGCGCCCGTCAACTGCTCGCGAAGCCGGGGCTCATGGCGCCACAGATCGTCCAGGCCGATCACGACGCCGCTCAGATCGGAGAGTGAGACGCCCAGCAGCGAGTAGGCACTCACCGGGGACATGCGGATCTCTACGCAGTCCACACGCTCCCCGCGGATGCGGGCCTCGCCCGGAGAGAGTCCGGCCGCGAAACTCCTCAACGCCCGGCTGCCGCTGGTGTTCTCGACGTCCAGGGCGTCGTCGCCGAGTTCGATCACGACCGTCACGATCGGCTGCGGGATGACCCTCAGGTCCAGTCCGCCCGCCGCCCGGTCGCGGAATCCGGCCACCTCCACGCCGTCGAACGGCGACGGGCGGCGCGGGCACGCGACTTCCCACCCGCTCAGGCGGTCGCCCTCGTACAGAGCTGAGTCCACGACTCCCACGCTACCGGCCCGCGCTCACCACTCGGCGAACGAACCGTCCTCGTGCCGCCAGACCGGGTTGTGCCAGTCCGCCTGGCTGTCGTCGGCCGCGCGCACCGCCTTCTCGTCGATGTCGATGCCGAGTCCCGGTCCGGTCGGGCGCAGGAGATGGCCCTGGTGGAAGCGGAACACCTCGGTGTCGGCGAGGTAGGAAAGGACGTCGGCGCCGGTGTTGTAGTGGATCCCGATCGACTGTTCCTGGATGAGGAAGTTGGGCACGCTGACGGCGATCTGCAGGCTGGCGGCCAGCGAGACCGGGCCCAGCGGACAGTGCGGCGCGATGAGCGTGTCGAAGGTCTCGGCCAGCGAGGCGATGCGGCGGACCTCCGAGATGCCGCCCGCGTGGGACAGGTCGGGCTGCAGGACCGCGACGCCGGCCTGCAGGACGGGCAGCACGTCCTGCCGCGAGTACAGGCGCTCGCCGGTGGCGATCGGCACGGGCGATGAGGCGACCAGGGCGGGCAGCAGGTGGTCGTACTCCGGCAGGATCGGTTCCTCGACGAACATGGGGGCGAGCGGGGCCAGGTGCGGCAGCAGCCTGCGGGCGTTCGCGGCGTGAAAGCGGCCGTGGAAGTCCAGCGCGAAGTCCCGCCCCGGGCCCAGGACTTCGCGGGCCGCGGTGGCACGGTCGACGATCTCGTCGATGTCGGCGACGGTGGCAAGCCGGTTCATGCGGCCGCTCGCGTTCATCTTGACCGCAGTGAAGCCCGCCTCGACCTGGACGGTCACCTGATCGGTGATGTGGGCGGGAGAGTCACCGCCCACCCAGCTGTAGGCGCGTACCCGCTCGCGGACCGGGCCGCCGAGCAGCACGTGCACCGGCACGCCGAGTCGCTTGCCCGCGATGTCCCACAGCGCCTGGTCGAGCCCGGCCACCGCGCTGGAGAGGACGGGTCCGCCTCGGTAGAAGGACCCCTTGGTCATCACCTGCCAGTGGTCCTCGATGCCCGACGGGTCCTTGCCGATGAGGAGTTCGGCCAGCTCGCCGACGGCCGCACGGACCGTGGCCGCACGCCCCTCGACCACCGGCTCGCCCCAGCCGACCACTCCCTCGTCGGTCTCCACGCGGCACAGCAGCCAGCGGGGCGGCACGGAGAACGTCTCGATGCGGGTGATCTTCACGGGTGAACCTCCTTGTGCGGCACGGCAGATGACAGGGCGGCGAGAGGTGAACCTGCTTCTTCAGGCGGACGTCTTGAACACGCTCCATCCGCCGTCCACGACGAGACTGGCCCCGGTGACGAAGGACGCGTCGTCGCTCAGCAGGAACGCCGCGCTGGCCGCGACCTCGTCCGGGCGGCCGAGCCGGCCCGCGGGTGTCTGCCCGATGCTGCGCGCCCGGTCGTCGGCACCGATCGTGTCCCAGGCCCGGGTCAGGATGGGGCCAGGCAGGAGTGCGTTGACCCGTACGCCGGGTGCGTACTCCACCGCGAGCTGGCGCGCCAGACCGGTCAGGCCCGCCTTCGCCGCCGCGTAGGCGGGACGTCCGGGCAGCCCCATGACGGCGTGCACGGACGAGACCAGGACGATCGCGCCTCGCGTGGCACGCAGGTCGTCAAGGCAGGCGCGTACGCCGAGGAACGCGCCGGTCAGCATGACCGACAACTGCCGGTTCCAGTCGGCCGGTTCGATCACGTCGGCCGCGCCGCCGCGCACTGTGTAGGCGTTGCTGAGCAGCCCGGTGACCGGGCCGAAGCGGGCGCGGGCGACCGCCACCGCCCGCGCCCACGATTCTTCCTCGGCCACGTCACACACCTCGAACACCGCACGCCCGCCGTCCTGACGGATGGCATGGGCGGTGCGCTCGCCCTCCTCGACATCCACATCGGCGATCACCACCCCGGCCCCTTCTGCCGCGAGCCGCCGTGCCGTCGCCGCACCGATCCCCTGGGCTCCCCCGCTCACCACCACACAACGATCGACGAACCGCCGACCGGAGCCCGCCGAACCCGACGACTCAGCACTCACAGGCCACTCCCCGCCCTTCGCACCGGCACACACAGCAACAGACGTCCCATACCCACGCCATTAACCACCACCGAACACCTTGCCGCCAACACCCCCTCCATCCCCAGATGAAGCTCGCGGCGTCACGTGGGACGGATCGCGTCCGCGGCAAGGTCGAGGGTGAAAGCCACCCGGTCGAGCCCGGGTCCGTCGTAGTCCGCCTTCACCGTCGAGGCCGTGAAGCCGAGCCGGGCGTGGAAGGACTGCGAAGCGGTGTTCTGCGGGCTGGTGATGCAGTGCACGTACCGGCGGCCGTGCGACCGGGCGAGAGCGAAGAACGTCCGGTACAGGGCTCGCCCGATGCCCTGCCCGTGCAGTTGCGGGTCGACACCGACGAAGTGCACGTACGCGGCGTCGGGCTCGGTCTGCGACAGGAAGCCGACCAGGAAGGCTGCGACCTGTCCCCCGTCGCGTTCGATCAGAAAGCTGGTGGTGGTGAAGTGCTGGAAGTACAGCCTCGGCAGGAGCAGCGCACGCTCCAACGCCCCTGCCTGCCCCTTCAGACCGCCCCACCACGGGTCCAGGACCGCGAGCACCCGCGCATGGTCCTCCTCAGCGAGGTGTCGTGCCGTCAGTCCACCAGGAAGATCGTCGATCATCGGCGCAGTGTGTCATCGCCGCCGGGCACTCCGCCATGCCGGATGGCTATCCCCGCCGTCGACTCCGCGGCGGGAGAACGGAGGTGCTCACCAGGGAGCTTCGGCGCCACCGGTTCGGCTGCGTCACCGCCACCCCAGCCGGCTTCGGCGTACCGCTTCTCGGCATCGCCGCGCCGGGTCGAGTACGGCGATGACTGCCGACCGTTGTCCTTGGCCCCGTCGCCCCTCGGCCCCGACCCCTGCTCGCGGGGCGAGGTCGGCTCGCAGATCGAGCCGGTGCAGACGTCGCCGTTCCCACGCGGTGCCTCTGGGCCGCCTTTGACGGAGGGATCGCCCTTCACGGAGAGGTCGCCCTTCTCAGAGGGGGCACCCGTCTCGGAGGGGGCGGCCCTTCCGCCTATCGACCGGGAATTCGGGGCGGCCTTCGAGGAGTCGAGCATCCATCGCTGCTCCGCGGATCCGTCACGGACCTTGACCACGACATCCGCACCCTTGCGCAAGGAGGCAGGCGCGACCGCGATCCCCTCGTGCCACCTGGGCAGCAACTCCCCCTGCACGGTCAGGTCGTAGCGCACCTCGTCGGCGTGCGCGGCCGACGGTGCCACACATGCGCCAAGGACGATCACGCCGTCGTCCCGGTGGGAGTCGAGGCAGAGGTCGGGGTGCGGGACACTGCTCAGCAGTCCGTTCTCCTCGTACGACCATTGCTGACTCGCCTTGTTCGAGCACTTCGCCAGCTTCGTCCCGGCACCGGGCTTCACCTTTCCGCCCCGGATGTCGAGGCACAGATCCGCCGCCTCATTGCGGAGCCGGCCCTGATCGGAACTGCCGGGGTACTCCGCCGAAGTGGGAGCGGGAGAACCGGCGGGCGGCGCCTCGGAATCCGCGCCCGGAGGGGCTTCACGGCTCCCCGCCATACCCGTCGGGGACACGGACCCGCCGCCGTCGCCGTCACCCGACGAGAGAGTGGTGACGAGCACGGCCGCGAGCAGCGCGGCGGATCCCAGGGCTGCTCCGGTGCGCAGCGCCCTGGAGTGTGTTCGCGCCGCTACGAGCGCACCGCCCGGCAGGGGAATGCGCGCGGCGGGGCGATGGCGTCCGCCGCTGCCCGCATGCCTGCCGCCGTGTCCGGCGGATCCTGCGCCACGCGTCGCGGGGCCCCCGCGCCCCGGCCTCGACTGCAGGTAGCGACGGGCGCCCCAGCCCAGTACCGCTTCGGCGAGAAGAGTGCCGAGACCGCTCTCGAAATGGCTGAGTTGGTCAGCCACGTCACTGCAATGACGGCATTCCGACAGATGCTGTTGAACATCGGGCAGCAGGGATCCGCCGCGGCGGATCGTGACGTCGAGGAGTCGGTTGTAGAGGGGGCATTCCTTGGTCGCCGCGAGTTCCCGGTGAGCACGCACGATGTCTGCCCGGAATTGTTCGAGCGCCTGCTCGAGGGCGTCGGCCGCGGTATCGGCACTCAAGCCCGACAAACCAGCGGGTACGGATATGTGCTCGGCCTCGACCTCGGTGTGCCACAGCAGGCACTGGGCGACTCCCGGAAGAGCCCAGAAGGAGCGCGCGGCGAGTTGCCGCTTTTCGAGCGTCATGGACCTTGCCGCCCGCATGCCGCGACCGCCGGTCGGTTTGCGAAGTTCCGGCATGAGGGCGGATATGCGGTCGTCCCCGACCCACCCGCGGACCGTCTCCCGGACAGTCACCAGGAGATGCGGGCGCAGGGCACCGAGCGGTTCCCCACGCGTCATGTGCCCGAGCGCCTGATGGAAGGATGCCGTGGCGACCATCGATGCCGAACTCGCCGATGTGGCCAGGCAGATGGCCGCGTAGTCGTACGTCGACTGCCAGTGCCGCTCGAGCAGGAGGGCGATGGGCCGGCCCGACTCGCCCTCAGGCCGGTCTCGGAGTCGAGCGGCGAGGTTCATGTCGGATTCCCCGGGGCTCACACCGGGACGAGGGGGGCGGGACGGGCGCGGGGGGTGGGGGTATTGCACGGAACCTTTTCCTTCCAAGCCGAAGGACGGCACACGGGAAAACGCGCCCACCGATAGTGGGCGTCTGATTGGTTCATACCTGGGACTCACCGAGGCAGGAAAATGGATCAGCAAACCGCGGGACTGTCCGAATACGGCCGGCTGAAGACCTTTTGGGTCGACCGGCACGAAATCGCGAACAAGAAAAGTGGGCCTGACCATTGCCTCAGCGCGAGGAGGCTCACCCTCGCACAGCCGACTCACAGGAAACAAGAAGTTCGAACGACTTCGATTCGAGAATAGAGAGGAAGGCCGGAGTTACCGGCAGTACTCGCACCCGCTTTCGAAATCTGCCGCGCATCGCCCTGCCCGGAGGCCGTCGGCCGCGGGCACGGAACGTCCACTCCGTACTCTCGTCCGCGCCGAAACCGGCCCGAGGGGCCAGGAGTTGGGCCCGGCCGGACATGGAGTGGCCTAAGCATCGGATTCCAGTTGATCGCGCTGGATCTCATGCGCGAGGGCGCGGCGCACGGAGGCCGAGCCCGTGGCGGTGACCGTCGCGGGGAGGTCGAGGCGGCGGCTGATCTCGTCGTACGCGTCCCGGTAGCCGCCGGGCAGTTGTGCCTGATGCTGCCTCAAGTCCTCTTCGAGGAGACGCCGCAGCTCGTCGACGTTCTGGGGGGTGAAGCGCTTCTTTCCCCGGGCGAGGGCATTGACGTAGCGGGTGCAGTGGGCAGTGTCGTCCAGGGTCTCGGAGACTTCCTCGGCAAGGCCCCACAGGCGCCCTTCGAGCCAGGGGAGGTCCCGCTGATCGAGGTGGAGCTCCATCGGCGCCGGCCGGTCGCCCGCCTTGTACTTCGTCATCTGCTTGGACACGGCGGGCTGACTCATGTCCGCCAGCTCGGCAATCCTGTCCTGCGTCCAGCCGAAGGCGGCGAACAGCTGGATCATTTCCGCGCGCAGCTTCCGCATCTCCTCGCCCGCACGGATGACCTCGTTCATGCCGGCGAACATCCGCTCGGCCTGACTCTCGGTCAGTTCCCCGGACTCTTGATGGTTGCTGCCCTCTCTAGCTGCCATGGCTCGGTTATACAGCTCAGCACAAGGATCGCCATAACCGGGTTGTATAACTTGGTTATGGCTGTCAGGATTCGCGCCATGCCCACCTACTCCGCACCTGACGGAACCCAGCTCGCCTACCACGTACACGGAGACGGCGACCCAGTCGTCTGCATCCCCGGCGGCCCCGCCGACTCGCGCTACCTCGGCGACCTCGGCGGCCTGGCCGCGCACCGGCGGCTGATCGTCCTGGACACGCGCGGCACCGGCCGGTCCGCGATTCCCGAGGACCCCGCCTCCTACCGGTGCGACCGCCTCGTCGAGGACGTCGAGGCCCTGCGCGAGCACCTCGCACTCCCCCGGATGGACCTGCTCGGCCACTCCGGCGGCGCGAACATCGCGACGCAGTACGCGGCCCGGTACCCACAGAACATCGGCAAGCTCGCCCTGGTCAGCCCCGGCACCCGAGCCGTCGGCGTGGAAATCACCGGTGACACGCGGCGTGACCTCGTGCGATTGCGCAAGAACGAGCCGTGGTTCCCGTCCGCGTTCGCCGCCTTGGAGGCGATCACCGAGGGCACCGGCACCGACTGGGAGGCCATCAGCCCCTTCTTCTACGGCCGGTGGGACACCGCCGCCCAGCATCACCATGCGGCCAGTCGGCCGAGCAACGAGGAAGCGGTCGCCGGTTTCGCGGCGGAGGGAGCCTTCGACACGGAGGCCACTCGTGCGGGGCTCGCGCGCTGCGAGGTGCCCGTTCTACTGCTCACCGGGGAGTTCGACGTGAACAGCCCGCCTCAGCCGGTGGCCGAGTTCGCGGCGCTGTTCCCCGACGCGACGTTCGTGGTGCAGCCCGCCGCGGGGCACTATCCCTGGCTCGACGACGCCGGACAGTTCGTGGCGACCACCGCGGCGTTCCTGGAGTAGGGACTCCCCTGGCTCCCCTGGCCGGGTGCCCGGCTTGCCTGCCCGATGGCCGTGGGCATGTATGACCGGCTGAATTCGGGTCAGATGGGGATCATGACGCGTTTCGCAACGGTGGGCCTGCTGATCGCCTGCGCGGTGAGCGGTGTGCTGCTTGCCCTCCTGGCATCCCCATGGTGGTGGTTCGCGGCGGCTCCGTTCGTGGCCGTGGCGCTGACCGGAGCGTACGACCTGGTCCAAGGGCGGCACTCCGTGCTGCGGAACTATCCCGTGCTCGGCCACCTGCGGTTCCTCATGGAGGCGCTGCGCCCGGAGCTGCAGCAGTACTTCGTGGAGCGCGACTACGACGGCAGGCCCTACGACCGCGACACCCGCAGCATCGTCTACGAACGGGCCAAGGGCGTCGCCGCCGAGGAGCCGTTCGGCACCGAGCGGGACATGGACGCTCGCGGCTACGAGTTCCTCGTGCCGTCCATGGCGCCCGCGGAGGTGCCCGACGAGCCGCCCCGCGTGCGGATCGGTGGCCCCGACTGCGGCAAGCCGTACGACATGGCACTCCTCAATGTCTCGGCGATGAGTTTCGGCTCGCTCTCCTCCAACGCCGTCGTGGCTCTGAACACGGGCGCGGCACGCGGCGGATTCGCACACGACACCGGCGAGGGCGGCCTGTCCACCTACCATCTGCGGCCCGGCGGCGACCTCGTCTGGGAGATCGGCACCGGCTACTTCGGCTGCCGCACCCGTGACGGAGATTTCGACGCGCGGCAGTTCGCGGAGAAGGCTGCCCACCCTGCCGTGCGCTGCGTGTCGCTCAAGCTGTCGCAGGGCGCGAAACCGGGGATCGGAGGCGTCCTGCCCGGCAGCAAGGTCAACGCCGAGATCGCCTCGGTACGGGGCGTGCCCGAAGGCGAGACCGTCGTCTCGCCGCCGTACCACCGCGTCTTCTCCACCCCTCGCGAACTGGTCAGGTTCCTCGCCCGGATGCGGGAACTGACGGACGGCAAACCGGTGGGCTTCAAGCTGTGCCCCGGATCGCGGACCCAGTTCCTCGCTGTGTGCAAGGCGATGCGGGCGGAAGGGATCACCCCGGACTTCATCGTGGTGGACGGCGCGGAGGGCGGCACGGGCGCGGCGCCGCTGGAGTTCGCCGACAACCTCGGCATGCCGCTCACCGAAGGCCTTTTCACCGTGCACAGCGCCCTGACGGGCACGGGACTGCGGGACCGGATCCGCATCGGGGCCAGCGGCAAGGTGGCGACGGGCTCCGACATCGTCAAGCGCCTCATCATGGGCGCCGACTACACCAACGCGGCCCGCGCGATGATGTTCGCCGTCGGCTGCATCCAGGCCCAGCGCTGTCACACCAACCGCTGCCCGACCGGCGTCACCACCCAGGACCCGCGCCGGGCCCGCGCCCTGGACGTCGCGGACAAGGCCGCGCGCGTCACGCGCTACCAGCAGGCCACGGTCCACAGCGCGCTGCAGATCATGGCCGCGATGGGCGTACGCGACACCGCGGATCTGGGCCCGCATCTCCTGCGGCGCCGTGAGGACCACGGCGAGTTCCGCTCGTACGCCGAGCTGTACGAGTGGCTCTCCCCCGGCGAGCTGCTCGCCGCGCCGCCCGCACACTGGGCCGCCGACTGGCAGGCAGCGGATCCGGACACCTTCACCGCCTGACGGAACTGCCCGACGATCCGGTGCCTGACGACGCGGCCGCCGCCCTCTCCGACGGCGTCAGGAAACGGAGGGGATCGCCACGTATTGGCGGCGCCAAGTCGGGCACTCGGAGGGGGTCCGACCGAACAAATGGCCACACCGGGAGAAAAGCCGCAAAATGGACTCGACGTCGGCAGACCGCCGATCCGCCGAGCCAGAGGCAGACCCACCCCAGACAGCCCTTCGCAGCTGCGGGCCCCGACCTTGCGGCGCAGAGAAGATCACCCACCGAAAGGCACTCGTAACCCATGAGCGACGTCACAGGTAAGGCGACCACCACCGACGCCGGCGTTCCGGTCGAGAGCGACGAGCATTCGCTCACCGTCGGCGCCGGTGGGCCGATCCTCCTGCAGGACTCCTATCTGATCGAGCAGATGGCGCAGTTCAACCGGGAGCGGATCCCTGAGCGGCAGCCGCACGCCAAGGGCAGCGGCGCCTTCGGCTTCTTCCAAGTGACCGGAGACGTCAGCGCCTACACGAAGGCCGCCCTCTTCCAGCCGGGCACCCGAACCGACCTGGTGATCCGGTTCTCCACCGTCGCCGGCGAGCGCGGGAGCCCGGACACCTGGCGTGACCCGCGCGGATTCGCGGTGAAGTTCTACACCACCGAGGGCAACTACGACATGGTGGGGAACAACACCCCGGTCTTCTTCGTGAAGGACCCGATGAAGTTCCAGCACTTCATCCGGTCCCAGAAACGCCGGGCGGACAACAACCTCCGCGACCACGACATGCAGTGGGACTTCTGGACCCTCTCCCCCGAGTCCGCCCACCAGGTCACCTGGCTGATGGGTGACCGAGGCATCCCGCGCAGCTGGCGCCACATGAACGGCTACACCTCGCACACCTATATGTGGATCAACGCGCAGGGCGAGCGGTTCTGGGTGAAGTACCACTTCAAGACCGACCAGGGCGTCGAGCACTTCACCCAGCACGAGGGTGACCAGATGGCCGCGGCCGACACGGACTATCACACCCGGGATCTCTTCGAGCACATCCGTGACGGGGAGTACCCCAGCTGGACGCTGTACGTGCAGCTCATGCCGTACGACGACGCGGCCACCTACCGCTTCAACCCGTTCGACCTGACCAAGGTCTGGCCGCATGGCGACTACCCGTTGGTCGAGGTCGGCAAGATGACCCTGGACCGCAACCCCACGGACAACCACGCCGAGATCGAGCAGGCGGCCTTCCAGCCGAACAACCTGGTCCCCGGCATCGGCCCGAGCCCCGACCGCATGCTGCTCGCGAGGCTGTTCTCCTACGCCGACGCGCACCGCCACCGCATCGGCGGCAACTACCAGCAGCTGCCGGTCAACGCTCCCGTCGCGCCAGTGCGTACGTACTCCAAGGACGGGGCCATGGCCTACCGCAAGACGGAGGACCCGGTCTACGCACCGAACTCCAAGGGCGGCCCGGCAGCCGACACGAACCGCTACGCCCCGCCCAGCTGGTACACGGACGGTGACATCACCCGGGCCGCCTACGTCGATCACGCCGAGGACGACGACTGGGGCCAGCCGGGCACCATGGTGCGCGAGGTCCTCGACGACGCCGCGCGC
This sequence comes from Streptomyces rectiviolaceus, assembly GCF_039533825.1. Taxonomy (NCBI): domain Bacteria; kingdom Bacillati; phylum Actinomycetota; class Actinomycetes; order Kitasatosporales; family Streptomycetaceae; genus Streptomyces; species Streptomyces rectiviolaceus. The sequence goes on along the minus strand of NZ_BAAAUG010000022.1, from coordinate 293,208 downwards.
GACCGCCTGGTGGACAACGTCGTCGGACATCTGCTCAACGGCGTGAGCGAGCCCGTGCTCGCCAGGGCCTTCGAGTACTGGTCGAACATCGACAAGTCCATCGGTGAGCGCATCCAGCAAGGCGTGCGCGCCAAGGCGAACGAGAAGGACCCCAAGGCCGCGGAGCAGGCCAACCCGGCTCGCAGCAGCATGCAGGACAAGGCCTGACCCACCC